>CAYYWE010000054.1:0-5416 GCA_964475315.1 uncultured Eubacteriales bacterium | reverse complement strand
AAATTTGTGAAAAATTTAATTATCTGAATTTGTGTATTAACAAGCAAATTAATAATTTAACAAAAAATAATAAAAAAAATATTAAAATTTCTTCAAATGATTCTAAAATAGATGTTTACGTAATTTCTACCGATGAAGAACTGGTTATAGCACGTGAAACTTTTAGTTTATTAAAAACATAATTTTGTTTATTTTTTAATATTTTTATTATATATTTAAATAAAGTATAAATTTTAAAAGATAGAACTCTTGACATTTCAAAATAAACTAGTTATAATAGGTATGTAATGTTGTGTAGAAGGAGACAGTTTATGATTAGTAAAACTTTAAAAAAAGCAAGTGCCGTAGGGTTATCTTTATTGACGGTAGCAAATACAGGCGTATTTGGTGCGATAGTTGAAAATGAAAGCCACAAGCTAAAATCAAAAGAAAGAGTAGTGAAACGCGTAGAGCCAGCTGAAGAAAAAGGTGCATGGTACTATACTAAAAAAATTGGATCTGCGGTATTTCAGATAGGTATTTTAGGTGGGCTTGTAGTCACAAATCGTGCATTTGCGCCAGTAGTATTTAACGGTGTGAGATTGGTACTTGACAAAGATGAAATCATGATACCACTGATTTTTTGTGCATCTTTTGGTGGTGCATCTTTTGACGGTTGTTTAAGAAAAGTGTATTTACAGCAAACTTGCAAGACTACTGATGAATTAAAAGCCAAACTCGAAAAAATGTGGACTTTTAATTTGCGTTCTTTATCACGTACAATTCAATTTGATGCTGTTTTGTTTGAGTCCGATAACCCGTATGAAAAAATAACAGAAACAATTCAATCTGGAACCAATTTTCTTTCTCCGTTAAAAAAAGTTCTCGAAAAAGATGGCAAAGAAAAATTTAATGCAAAACTAAATAAGAAATTCATAGAATTTGATCAACAAAAATTAAGTACACTAGACTGGGATGAAACGGTGATAAACCTTATAACCGAAATATTAGAACAGAGAGAAAAAGAGCAAAAAAAGGAAGATTAAAAATAGTAAAAGTACACAAAAAAGTTTATTTAGATAAATATATAATATAAAAAGCTTGAAGTTTATTGTTTGAAAATATATAATGTATATTGTTTTTATATATTTACATTTTTGGAGGAGCAATGGACGAAAACTCGTGCCCGTCTTCGGGGGACATAAACAAAAATACTGAAGAAAGCGGTTGTGACTGTGACAACTATGATGATAATAGTAATGATGATCTAGACGTTGAGATTATCGCTGATGACAAGGCGGAAGAATATGAAGAGGAAGTTACTGGAATCAAGATAAAATACTCTTTGACTGAAAGTGAAGTACGTAATTATGTAAAATTTGTTAAAAAAAACAATAATTATCAGAAAGTCAAAAAGAGACATATATTTATTCAAGTTGTGTTGTTGTTGGTTTTGTTGTCAATTTCAGCAGTAACTGGTTCAGTTTATTATATGTTAACTGGATTATTTCCAGTGACGGCGATAATATTTATGTATTTAGTTCCTTATATGAGTAATAATATTGCTGTGAGTAAAATGTTAAAAGAAAATGATTTTACTGTAGAAATTTTTCCGGACAGATTAGAAGCGCGAACAAAAAGTGGTGTGCGTGAGATATTTTTGAATAATATATGTGAAAGCACGGAATATAATAATATGATTATGATATTTTCTCCGGAGGGGCATGGTGTAGTTATACCGTTGAGGGCTATTGAGCCTGAATTGCGTGCTGATGTTCAAGCTATTATAGCTGCTGGCTCGAATCCAAAGTACTCTCAATGTGAACAAATTAGTTTATAAAGTTTGTGAAAAATTGTGAGTAATATATAATTAAAAAGGAGTATTATATTTTAAAATTTTATGGATAATCAAGAAAATTTAGATAATGATAGTGTTAAAGATTCGAGAGTAATAGAAGTAGACATAGAAAAAGAAATGAAAAAATCTTTTTTGGATTATTCTATGTCAGTAATAGTCTCACGTGCATTACCGGATGTAAGGGATGGTTTGAAGCCGGTTCACAGAAGAATTTTGTATGCTCTGTTTGAAGATAATTTGGGCCCTGATAAAGCGTATAGAAAATGTGCAAATGTAGTAGGTTCTGTGCTGGGAAGGTATCATCCGCATGGAGATTCTTCAGTTTATGATGCTTTGGTGAGATTAGCACAGGATTTCTCAATGAGATATATTTTAGTTGACGGTCATGGAAATTTTGGTTCTGTGGATGGAGATCCACCGGCGGCGTACAGATATACTGAATCTAGGATGAGCAAAATATCTGTCAAAATGCTCGCAGATATAGATAAGGAAACTGTTGATTTTGTACCAAATTATGATGACAGATTAAAAGAGCCGGTTGTTTTGCCGTCGAGATTTCCCAATTTATTAGTGAACGGATCAACAGGAATTGCTGTAGGAATGGCGACTAATATTCCTCCGCATAACATGAACGAAGTTATAGACGCAATGTGTTATGTGATAGACAATCCGGATGCATCAATAGTAGATATTTGTAAATATATAAAAGGGCCGGATTTTCCGACTGGTGGTATAATTATGGGAAAAGCTGGTATAAAACTGGCTTATAGTACTGGTCGTGGAAAGATAATTTTACGTGCAAAGACAGAAATAATAGAGAATAATAACAAATTTAAAATTATAGTAACAGAGCTGCCATATCAGGTTAATAAAGCAAGACTGATAGAAAGCATAGCTGACATGATAAAAGAAAAAAAATTAGATGGTATATTGCGAGTTGAAGATCATTCAGACAGAAAAGGTATGCACATAGAGATAGACTTGAAAAGAGATGCAGTGCCACAAGTAGTTTTAAATAAGCTGTTTTCGTACTCGCAATTGCAAATTACTTATGGAATAATCATGTTAAGTATAGTAAATGGTGAGCCAAAAATTTTAAATTTAAAACAAATTCTAGAAGAGTATATTAAATTTCAAATACAAATTATTACTAGAAGAATTATTTTTGAGTTAAAAAAGGCCAAAGAGCGCGCACATATTTTAAAGGGTTTAAAAGTCGCACTTGATTTTATAGACGAAGTTATTAGTATTTTAAGATCTTCTGGGTCTATACAAGAAGCTAAAACAAATTTATCGCAAAAATTTAATCTAGATGAAATACAGACTCAGGCTGTAGTTCAAATGCCTTTAGGAAAGCTAACAGGGCTGGAAAGAAATAAAATAGAAGAAGAGTTAAACAATTTAGAACTAAAAATTAAAGAGTATAATAGTATACTGGAAAGCGAAGTAAAAATTAAAGAAATTATAAAAAATGAAGCACTTGAGATAAAAAAAGTGTTTGGAGATGAAAGACGTACACAGATTGAAAATGTTAGCGGTGAAGTTGAGTTCGAAGATTTAATTCCGGAAGAAGATTGTGCTGTTACTTTAACTCATTTTGGTTATGTTAAGCGCCAAAGTCTAGACAATTACAGGCTTCAAAGGCGTGGTGGACGGGGAGTTTCTGGCATGACTAGACGTGAGGAAGATACTGTCAAAGAATTGTTTATAATTAATAACCATGATTATGTGTTGTTTTTTACAAATTTTGGTCGAGTCTACAGGATAAAATGTTACGAAATACCTGAAAGTTCTAGAACATCTAAAGGTACTAATATTAAAAATATATTACCGTTAGGTTCAGATGAACAAGTTACTTCTGTTATAAAAGTCACAGAATTTGAAGAAGACAAGTTTTTAATTATGATCACAAAATTTGGTGTAATTAAAAGAGTAAGCTTGAAATCATTTGATTCTCCGCGTAAATCCGGACTTGTAGCCCTAGAGTTAGATGAAAACGATGAGCTATCTTGGGTCAGGCTTACAGATGGCAATCAAGAAGTAATTATAGCCACCAAAAAAGGAAAATCAATTAGATTTCTAGAAACAGATGTTCGTGCTGTGGGACGTACAGCTAGAGGAGTCCGTGCTATGAAACTCAAAGATCAGGATGAAATTGTTGGTATGGTAATTCTCAAAGAAAATTGTGACATTTTAACAGTTTCTGAGACAGGATACGGCAGGATATCAGATATCTCTGATTATAGGTTGCAATCCAGAAGTGGCCAAGGGGTTATAAACTATCAAGTTGAGAAATATGGTAAAGTTGCAGCAATTAACTTGATAGAACCAGGTCAAGATGTTATATTAATTTCTAACAACGGCGTAGTGATTCGTATAGAAGCTCAAAGCATACGAAAATGTTCAAGACCGTCTAAAGGTGTGACACTTATGAGATTACCTGATAACGGCAAAGTTGTAGCTGTAGCTTGTGCTCCACATGACGACGAAGAGCCTTTAGAAAAATTGGATAATTCTGGAACCGTCGAAGACGTCACAGAAGTTAGTTTTAACTAAATAGTTTTAAGATAATACAAGACATAATCATAGCTATGAAATCTGCAGTCAAAGCACAAATTAAAGTATGTCTGGTATTTTTGATGTTTACTGCCCCAAAATATACTGTTAGAGTATAAAAAGTAGTTTCAGTTGAGCCGGACATTACACTTGCTAGTTTGCCAATAAAACTATCTGGGCCATAAGTTTTTAAAATATTGTCTAAAACTGCTATAGAACCACTACCAGAAATAGGTCTTATAATTCCTAACGGTATAACTTCTGGCGGGATTTGTATTAGTTTACAAAATGGAGATATAAAATTCACGAAAATATCCAGAGCACCTGAACTCGTTAGCATACTTACAGCTACAGTCAGGCCAATTAAAGATGGAGCTAACGAAATTGCCGATTGTATACCTTCTGAGGCACCAGACAAAAATACGTCAAAAATTCTAATTTTTTTTAGTACCCCAGACATAATTATAATAAATATAATTACCGGTAAGACATAATATCCAATATTATTTATATTAAAATTTTTTATATTGTTCATAATTTTTGCTTATTCTTTCAAATATTTTTGTTATAATTATACCTGATATTAAAGCTATGCTAGAAGTTATCCAAATATGCGGTAGGATTTCGAATATATTTTGGGAGTTGTATTTTTGCCTCAAAATAGACAAAAAAGTTGGAATGATTTGAATAGAAGCTGTATTAATCACTACAAACATAATCATGCTATTTGTAGCAGTTTCTTTATTGTTATTTAATTTTTGTAGTTCTTGCATAGATTTTATCCCGAACGGAGTCGCTGCATTTCCAAGCCCCAAAATATTAGCTATAATGTTCATGCAAATATATTTTAAAGAATTATTTTTATTATTAATTTTATTTAATTTATTATTTAAAAGTTCCGGGAATAAAAATTTTGTTATAGGAGAAAATAATTTTGATAGTATATTTGTTAGGTCTGATGTTTCAGCTATTTTCATAAGACCAGTCCAGAGTGCCATCATACCCAATATAGAAATAACAAGA
>CAYYWE010000053.1:0-5558 GCA_964475315.1 uncultured Eubacteriales bacterium | reverse complement strand
TGCTCATGAAACTGGAACTAGTACGGGTTACGGACTGTTTGCTGCACAAGATCGTGGAAAATTGTTTATCGGACCCGGTGTAGAAGTTTATGAGGGAATGGTTGTAGGGTCAACTCCTAAGGCTGAAGATATAGCTGTAAATATTTGTAAGAAAAAACACGTTACTAATATGAGAGCGTCTGGTTCAGATGAAGCTTTAAAATTAACTCCTCCCGTTAATATGAGTTTAGAGCAATCTATAGAATTTATTGCAGATGACGAATTACTGGAAGTGACACCTAAATCTTTAAGAATCAGAAAGAAAATTTTGGACAAAACTATGAGATTAAGAAGTAAAGTTTCCAAATAAAATATTTTTGAGAATTTATTTATATTTAATAAAAAGTATATAGTATAAGATAGGATCTGGAATTACATATTTTTTTGGGTGATATAATATAAATCTTTTTTTAAAAAACATGAAAATTATTATATATATATTAGAAATATGTTTTTTGTTTGTTATACAAGAAAGTTTGCGGTTTGATTTTTTTGAATTTAGGCCATTGTGGTTGTTGTCGGGATTTATATGTATATGTGTGTTCGAAAATGAATTCACAAATTTAATTTTTGGATTATTAATTGGTTTTTTGCTAGACTTATTTTTAGGTAATTTTTTGGGATTATATATAATATTTTTTGGATTAACTGGATATATTTTGGGTATTATATGTAAATATTTTATAAAAATAAATTTGTTGAGTTATATGTACATATATTCTGTGGTTTTAGTTTTGTTTATAATTATAAACATATTAATTAATTTTGTGTTATATAAAAAGATAGATATAATTAATTTATGTAAAAGTAAGTATGTATATACATTTACAGAAAGTTTGACTTTCAGTATATTTGTGTATTATTTTAATTGTGTAATTTGTTATTTCGTGGGAGATAAAACTAGTGAAAAAATCAGAGACAAAAAAAATTAAGTATTTTAATTTGTCTAGATATGTATTTTTTATGTGTTTTGTTTTAATTGTTTTTTTGATTTTTGTTATAAGATTGTTTGATTGGCAGATTATTAATTATGAATATTACAGAAATCGTGCAAACAGTAGTAGCATTTATTTTATTAATACTGAGCCTGTTCGTGGTGAGATTTTGGATAAAAATGGTATTGGCTTGGCTGTGAATAATACAGGTTACAAAATTTTTATAGATAGATTACATATAAACAAAGATCAAGAAAATGATCTGTTAATAAAAATAGTAAATTTGTTAGAAAATAATGACGAAAATTGGATAAATGTTTTACCTATATGTATTGATAATAATACCCAAGAGTTTGATTTTATTGAAAACAAAGAATCTCAGATTAAATTATTAAGAAAAAATTTGAATTTACATGAAAATTGTTCTGCGCAAGATTGTATAAGTTTAATGATTTCTAAATACATAGGAGAAAAAAATAGTGAATCATATACAAATAGAGAAAAGTATATAATCTGTAGTATTAAGTATAACATGGACAAAAATGGAATTTTATATTACAAATCTGTACCATATATGATTAGTGACAATATTAGCAAAAATACAGCTATGATAATTATGGAAATTTCTGGTGATTTGAATGGTATACGTGTCCAAAGTTCTCTGACCAGAGCGTATGTTAATGGTAATTTGGCTCCGCATATTGTCGGTTATATGGGATCTATGTCACCCGAAGAGTTTGAAGAGAAAAAAGAAAATTACTGTATTGATGAAAAAATTGGTAAGTCGGGAGTAGAAAAAGTTTTTGAAAATTATTTACACGGTAAAGGCGGAAAACGTACTGTACAAATTTCAAAAACTGGTGAAATTGTAGAAATTTTAGAAAAAGAAACGGCGATTTCTGGTAACACTGTATATTTAACTATTTCTTCGGAATTACAGAAAATTGCTAATGAATCATTAAAATTTAATATAGAAAAAATGAAAAAATCAGGTATCAAAGACTGCGAATCAGGTGCAGTCGTGGTTCTGGATACTAAAGATTTTTCAATTTTGGCCACGAGCACATACCCAAGTTATGACTTAAATGAATTTATAGAAAATAAATTGTATTATTCGGATTTGGTTAGAAATGAATTTGTACCATTGTTAAATCGGGCATTTTTGGGGGCGTACGCTCCAGGATCTATTTACAAACCATTAGTAGCTTGTGCAGCGTTAGAAGAACAAAAATTGTTACCAGACGAACTAATTTCGTGTCATGGAAGCTTTAACTTTTACACAGGATATAAATTAAGATGTATGGGTGTCCACAGAAACACTAATTTGATTAATGCTTTAGCTAAATCTTGCAACGTATTTTTCGCAGAACTAGGAAGACGTTTAGGCGCAGAACTTTTAGGGCATTGGGCACGAAAGTTCGGTTTAGGAGTAAAAACAGGACTTGAACTAAGTGAAAGTCCAGGAATACTAGCAGGTCATGAGCACTCCAAAAAAATCGGGTCCAAATGGTACGAATCTGGGTCGTCACAAGCGGCTATAGGACAATCTGATAATATGTTTACACCGTTGCAACTCGCTACTTACACCGCTACTATTGCCAACAACGGTACCAGGTATAGAACTCATATATTAAATAAAATTACTGACTATTCTCGTAATAATATTATTAAAAATTATGAACCTGAAATATTAGAAACTGTTAATATTTCACAAAAAAATTTAAATCTAGTCAGAGAAGGTATGCGTCAAGTTGTTCTTTCTGGTACTGCTCGGGATTTTGCAAATTTCCCGATTCCTATCGCCGCTAAAACTGGCACCGCCCAAAATTCAGGTTCTGACCACACCACCTTTATTTGTTATGCTCCGTACGATGATCCTGAGATTGCTATAGCTGTAGTAATAGAACACGGCGTCTCTGGCATGGCTTCCAAAAACGTCGCTCGGGATATTTTAAACACTTACTTCAATTTAAAATAGAACTTTACTTGCTATAGCCGATAGCCAGTAATATAATTGGTATCGCTATACCAACAGCGGCCATAGCTGCTATGACACTCTTAGGTACGCCATTTAAACCTTCTTCTGGTATATCATCTAAAGTTTTGTAAACAGTGCTAGGATACGTGTTATTTTGAGGATTTACAACCTGTTTATTTTGGACTTCAATGGTATTATTTATTGTGTCATTATCGACACTGTGAATTTTTTTCGTATCTTGTTCGTTACAAATATCCACTTTATCAAAGTCATCATTACTTTCTTCTACAACAATTCTAGTTCCAAATGGGGTTGTGATAATTTGTGGAGGATTATCAACAAGAACATCTTCGTTTTTCTGTAACTCAGGTTCTTGTTCGACGACATTATTAATATCAATTTCATTAACAAGCTCCGCGGCTGGATCTACTTCGATATTTTGACTCAATTCCCGAATATCTGAACTGTTTTCATTTTCGTCAGTTTTTATATTTTCTTTTACATTCTCTGGTTTCTTTTCTTCAGACTTCAACTCGTGATGAAAACTTTCATCTTTGTCAACTTCGTCACAGTCTATTTTTTCTGTTTCGTTATTTTCAGTACTAGTTTCATCTTTGGTCTGCACAATTTCATCAATGTCTAAATCTAAACTACCTTCAAGACCTTCCATATTTTCTTCCGAAGGGTCAAGTTCGTAATCATCAGTGTTAACATCGCAGCCTACACGCTCATCAATCACGTTGTTATCGATTGAATTAGTACTATCAATGTCAACTATACCATAATCAAAATTTAATTTACTTTGATTATCAAGACTTATTTCAGGTGCTCTTATAACACCATCTATACTTTCATTTACGTTTTTTTTGTTTTCACGATCAAAATTACTATGGCTAGCGTTTTCAGGGGCTTGAACTGGATCTGTATTTTTTAAACTGGAATAGACCACGTCACGGCTATTATCATCACAAATAACACTAGTGTCAGTACCAATATTAGCTGGGCTCATATTCATTAGCGGTAAGCTAGAATCAGATACTGATTTTGTAATTTTTTTGGGGCTAGAACCAACATTCATCGTAACTAACCCAAAAGACAATGTGAGCGCTACAATTTTTTCAATATTTTTTTCTAAATTTTGTCTCATAGACACAATCCTCAGATATATTTTTTAAGTATAATTTACAAACCATGGGAATTATATATTTAAATAAAAAAAATGTCAAATAATCTCTAATAAATCATCACAAAATATATTTGTTTTCAATAAAAACAGTATATTTTGTTATTTATATATAAAACTTGTTTTTTGGAAAATTCACTCCGAAAAAATTATTATATATTATAAATATTAAGATAATTAAAATTGGGTGAACTAATTTGAATCTAAAATTAAAATTGTATGCAAAAAAAGTTTTAATTTTAAATATTATATTTTGTATATTTTTTTTATTGATATATATTAATTTTAGGCCAATGATTAAAATAATTTCAGTAAATACAGCTAAAAGTGTTGCATCTCAAATTATTAATCAATCTGTGTTAGAAGAGCTTTCGAATAGTAATTTATATAACGAAATAGTAAAATTGCAATATAATCAAATGGGAGAATTAGTAGGAGTATTTTCAGATATGGAAAAATTGAACAAATTGAAATCAAAAGTTTCTATAGTAATACAAGAAAAATTTTCGAATTTTAAAAACAAAAAAATATATATTCCCATTGGCACTTTAACAGGTATTGAAATACTCAACGGATTTGGCCCTGATGTACCTATTAATATTTCAATTATAGGTAGTATATCAAGCGAATTTAAAAGTGATTTTCAACTTTCTGGGATAAACCAGACTGTTTATAAAATATATTTGAATATTTGTACTAGACTTTCTGTTACTGTACCAGGATGTTCAAGTTTAGAAGACTGTAATACTAATATATTGATATCTGAAACTGTTATTTTAGGAAATGTTCCAAAAGCTTATTCAGCTGGTGCAAGTATTATTTCAGACTTAAAATAAAAAATACAAAAAACATAATTAATATTAGTTAAATACAATTTTTGTTAATTTGACAAAAAATATGTTAGAATATAGAATGAGTACGAGTAATTTGGCTGAAAGTTGGTAAAAATTTGTATATTTTTAAAAAAAAAGAATTAAACGCAAGACGTGGAGAATTTATTACACCACACGGAACAATACAATTGCCAGGATTTATGAATGTTGCTACATGTGGAGCAATTAAAGGTGGACTTTCAGCGATAGATTTAAAAAATATCAACTGTCAAGTTCAGCTTTGTAATACATATCATCTTCACTTGAGACCTGGCGACAATATAGTTAAAAATTTAGGTGGTATTAGAAAATTTACTTCCTGGGGCGGCCCAGTTTTGACAGATAGTGGCGGATTTCAAGTTTTTTCGCTTGCAAAATTACGTAAAATTTCTGAAGCTGGTGTTGAATTTAACTCTCACATAGATGGCCACAAAATTTTTATGGGACCCGAAGAAAGTATGCAAATTCAGTCGAATTTGGGATCTACTATTGCTATGGCTTTTGATGAGTGTATAGCAAATCCAGCTGAGTATAATTATACAAAAAATTCT
>CAYYWE010000052.1:0-5637 GCA_964475315.1 uncultured Eubacteriales bacterium | reverse complement strand
AAGTGCGGATCGGATAAACGCTGAAAGCATCTAAGCGTGAAGCCGGCTCCAAGATTAGATATCCCACTCGAAAGAGGTAAGACCCCTTGTAGACTACAAGGTTGATAGGCTGTTGGTCTAAGCATAGTAATGTGTTTAGCTTTGCAGTACTAATTGGTCGAGGGTTTGTCCTCTTTATCTCTTTTCTATTCCCTTTGCTTACTTTTGTTCGGTTTTTGGGGCTCTGTAATTTTTGTTTTGGTATGAGTTTTATATGGTTATTGATTGTAAGATGGTTGCTGAAGGTATTATAAGTGGGTTGAGTGATAGGGTTTTTAGTTTGAAGAACGGCGGTTTTTCTCCTACTTTGGCTGTTGTGTTAGTGGGGGATATTTTTTCGTCGCGAGTTTATGTTAATAACAAGAAAAGAAAATGTAAAGAATTGGGGATAGGCTTTAAAGAGTATGTGTTTGATAGCGGCGTTTTACAAGAAGAGCTGTGTGATTTTGTAAAAAAGTTGAATGCTGACAGTGGTATTTCTGGTGTGTTGGTGCAGCTCCCGTTGCCTGATGTTATAGATAAAAATTTAGTTTTGAAAGAAGTATGCTTTGAAAAGGATGTAGATGGGTTTACTGAAAGAAATGTTTACAATTTGTATGAGAATTGTAGAAACACGTTTAGATTGTTACCGTGTACTGCGGGGGCTATATTGAAAATTTTAGAAAATCAAGGTGTTGATTTGTCTGGGAAATTTTGTGTGGTTATTAATAGGAGCAGTGTAGTTGGCAAGCCGGTAGCTATGATGTTGATGCATAAAAATGCTACGGTGAGTGTTTGCCACAGTAGGACTAGGAATTTGGGTGAGTTGTGTAGGCAGGCTGATATAGTAATTTCTGGTGTTGGACAGGCTAACTTTGTGACGAGTGGTATGATTAAAGATGGTGCTGTGGTAGTAGATGTAGGGATAAGCAGGAATGCTGGCGGTAAAGTTTGTGGTGATGTTGATTTTAAGAATGTTGCTCCGAAGTGTTCGTATATTACTTCGGTCCCGGGTGGTGTCGGTTTGGTGACAGTGGCAATGTTGATGGAGAATATAGTGAGGTCAGCAGAATTTCAAAGCCAAAACAGGCGAAAGTTGTGAAGGGGAGCACGGAACGGTGAATATTTGGCATGATATAGACTCGAACAGGGTGACGGCTGAAGAGTTTGTGGCAGTGATAGAAATATCAAAAGGGAGTAAGTCTAAGTATGAGCTGGACAAAACGACAGGTATGCTGTTGTTGGATAGAATTTTGTACACTTCAACACATTATCCTGCGAATTATGGGTTTATACCGAGGACATATGCTGATGATGGTGATCCATTAGATGTGTTAGTTTTATGTTCGGAACAAATTTATCCTATGACTTTGGTTACGTGTTATCCGATTGGTATGATTATGATGGTGGATTCTGGAAGTAATGATGAGAAGATTATAGCGATACCAAAGAATGACCCGACTTATAATAGATACACTGATGTTTCTGAGTTGCCTGCACATATTTTTGAAGAGATGAAGCATTTTTTTAGTGTGTATAAAATGTTGGAGAATAAAAGTACAGTTGTTGATGATATACAAGACCGTGAGAGTGCGGTTAGTGTTATTTCGAGTGCTATAAGTTTGTACAATAAAGAATTTGGTAATATCCTATAGAGTTTTTGAATAAATTTTAGAAAGGATGTGAGAAATAATAATGGTTCAAGTTGACGAGATGCGTTTAGAATTAAATAAAATCAAACCTAGATTTGAATCTTTAGGCAAAACTTTGAAAATTGAAGATTTGAATATGAAATTGAAAGAGCTTGAACAAAAAACTTCTGATAGAGACTTTTGGTTAGATAACGAAAATTCACAAAAAATACTTTCTGAAATTAAAATGGTTAGTTCAAAAATCAAAGATTATGATTCTCTTAAAAATAGTTTGGAAGAGTTAGAGGTTTTATTGGAGATTTGTCTTGAAAATAGTGAGGATAATAATAATGTTATTGAGTTAGAAGAGAATTTGAAAAAGTTTAAAAGTGATTTGGAAAATCAAATTTTGAGTACTTTGTTAATAGGGAAATACGACACACATAATGCTATTTTAACGTTGCATGCTGGCGCCGGAGGTACAGAATCCCAAGATTGGGCAGAAATGTTACTTAGAATGTACACTCGATGGGCAGAAAAACATAGATATAAGGTTAAAGTTTTAGATTTTCTTGAGGGCGAAGAGGCTGGTTTAAAAAGTGTTTCGGTTTTGATCGAGGGACTTAATGCTTATGGTTTTTTAAAGTGCGAGAATGGTGTCCATAGGCTGATTCGAATTTCGCCATTTGATGCATCTGGTCGTAGGCACACTTCGTTTACGTCTTTAGAAGTTATTCCCGAAATTGATGATGAGATCAGGATCGACATTGCGCCCGATGATATCAAAATGGATGTTTTTAGAGCGAGTGGGGCCGGTGGTCAGCATGTTAACAAGACTTCTTCGGCGGTTAGATTGACTCATATTCCTACGGGAATAGTTGTGGCTTGTCAAAACGAGCGGAGTCAATTTCAGAATAGAGATACTGCTATGAAAATGTTAAAATCAAGATTGGTTGAGATTAAAGAACGTGAGCATTTGAATCGAATTGAAGATATAAAAGGAATTCAGAAAGATATTTCGTGGGGATCTCAGATTAGGTCTTATATTTTTATGCCGTATACGTTAGTTAAAGATCATAGAACTGGATATGAGAACGGCAATGTTCAGGCTGTGATGGATGGCGAGATAGATGGTTTTATTAATGCATATTTAACAAGTTCTGTGTCATAAAATTGTATAATATAGAGGGGTATTAAATATGTGGACAAGTACTAGACCGATGACGTGTGTATGGGAAATAACTATGGGATGTAATATGAGGTGTAAGCATTGTGGGTCTTCGTGCGCTAGTGCTTTGCCGGGAGAGTTGGATACTGATGAGGCTTTCAGATTTGTAGATATGTGTGCTGAGATGGGTCTGGAATGGATAAGTATTTCTGGCGGAGAACCGTTTACTAGGCTCGATTTAATTCAGATTATTAAATATGCTAGACAGAAAAGTATATATGTTAATGTAATAACAAATGGTTGGCTTTTAACTGAAAGTCATGCCAGAGAGTTGTCTGAAATTAACGGTGTTAGAGTGTTGATTAGTGTTGACGGTTCAGAAAAAATTCATGATTTTATTAGGAGACCTGGTTCTTTTGAGAGGGTAAGCAAAACTTTTGATATTTTAAATAAAAATAATATATTAACCGGCTGTATTACTACTATTACTAAACAGAATTTTAATAATTTGGATGAGTTAAAGTTATTTTTGATTTCTAAAAACGTTACCTGTTGGCAACTTCAAATTGGTTTGCCAATGGGTAATTTGTTTAAAAACTCTGGTTGGATATTAGATTATAGTCGAATTAAAAATATAATAGAATTTTGTTATAAAACTTCTCAAGAGAACAAAATAAATGTTTTTCCAGCTGATTGTATTGGTTACTATGATAAAAAATTAGACGAAATTTATAAAAAGTCATATAATACTGATAATATTTCTCCATGGTCAGGGTGTAGTGCTGGAATATATAGTTTTGGATTGTTACACAATGGCGATATAGTAGGTTGTACTTCGATCCGTGACAAAAATTTTGTAGAAGGTAATATAAGAAGTAAAAGTCTTAAAGAAATTTGGGAAGATTCAAATAGTTTTTCTTGGCGCAGAAATTTTGGTAGTCAAAATCTAGGGCCGAGGTGTTCTAGTTGTAAACATGCTAACGAGTGTCTAGGAGGGTGTTTTAATACCAGATTCACTTTAAATCATAGTTTTAACTCTGATAATAATTATTGTATTCTTAACAATTTATAAATAATTTTTACGCAAAAAATTATACCATCTGATAAAGACTGATCAGATGGTATAATATTTGGTTTATACTTAAATACGTGAAGGACTCAATTCTTTATTTGACATTTCTACGTCACGTTTAGAGATAGTAATCTCGCTCAATTTTGGTTCACGCATATCTTGAACTTTTTTCTGTACGGTTTTCTCGACAACACGTTTTATGTCGGCACCTGTATAACCACGGAAAGTACTCACAAAAGAAGCTACGAAGCTATCGAGGTTTACACCGTCTTCGAGTTTATAACCCTTTAGAGCGATCTTCAAAATATCAGCTATTTCGTCTTCGCGCGGACAAGCGACTTCGCATTTTTCTTCTAATCTTCCGGAGCGTTTTACAGCTGCATCGACAGAATCGAGCATATTGGTTGTCGCAATAACTACCACATTGTCAGAAGCCTTCAGCCCATCAATTTCAGCAAGTAAAGCAACAGTTAAAGTGTCAGTTTGTCCTGGAATTCTGATTGCACCCAACGCATCTATCTCGTCAACTAACAAAACCACGGTATCTTTTCCGCCATTAGTCAAAGACTTAGCTTCGCTAAATTTTGCGTGTACTTCTTGTTCCATCAATCTATCGTCTGTACCACGTTTTAACATAACTATGTTTTTCTTTTCAGATGCAGCAACAGCCCTGGCAATAGTAGTCTTACCAGTACCTGGTTTACCATGTAAAATCAAGCCTTTTGAAGGAGTACCTTTACCGGTTTTTGCACGCTTCTCGTGTGCAGATATTATGCTACGTATTCTATTTTTTACTCCAAAATACCCACCGACCACATCTTCTAACGTCAGTTTACCGTTACGTAACATTTCCAGTTGAGCTTCAAAGTCATGTAAGTTTTCTAAATGAGTTTCTTTGCCTTGTTCTTCTAAGTACCTCGCAACCAAATTTTGTTTACGAGTCATACTAGAATTTAACGTTCTCTCAAATAATTTAAAATCTGTTAACAACTTATCTCTTGAGTCAAAAGAACTTAATTTACAAGTTTCTTGCTCCAATGTATCTAATCTTTTTCTTAATTCATCACCCATATTGTGAATAGTCTGAACTAATGGGCCACTAATTCCATTTGCAGAAAAAGCATCACTTATTTGTCTATCCCAAGAACTTACGCGAGATAACAAATTGTCTCTCTCAGTATCTAAAAACTGGGCTTCTAAATCTTTAACAACAGCCATAATTTCTTTAATTAATCTAGAGCACTGGCCTTTTAAACTATTAATTTTGCTTCCAAATTTATCAAAAGAAGAAGAAATATAATTCGAACAGTCTTTGTCACTCCATTTAGATAAAGTGTTATTATCTGGAACAGAGACATCTTCTATTGATTTTTTTAGTTCAGAAATATTCTTTCTTAATTCGTCTATTTTTGAACCAAAAATTGCATCATCGCTCTCGGAACTCGGACTAGAAGACGGTTTATGTTTCCCAGAAGACAGCGAATCTTCAGCAGCTTCTAGTTCTCTTAGCATAGAATCGCATTCTTCAAGTAATTCCATACGATGTGTACGAATATCATTTTGATAAACTGAAACTAGTTGACTAGTCATGTCGACTTTGCTTTGTTCATCTTTTCTTTGGCTTGCTAAAACACGCGAAAAATTAATTATCAAATCTCTTAAATCGCGTTCAGCTTCTAAACAATCAGCATAAGCATGTCTGTCTAAAAAGTTGTCACCGTATGATTTAAAAGTAATCTGATTAATAG
>CAYYWE010000051.1:0-5873 GCA_964475315.1 uncultured Eubacteriales bacterium | reverse complement strand
CGAAGGAAAAACAAAAAAAAATATGAGTATAAAAAAAAAGGGTAGCGAAAAGCAAAAGTTTTCATCATACAGGTATAAAGTATACTGTAGTTCTAAAGGTAGTAATGATACGACGGACGCATGGTATTTCGCTCCACACATACTTGAAAAGTTAGGATATATATTGGCTTACAAGGGTGATAAAAATTCAGGTGATTATGGTGCCCTAGGTAAAGGCAGCTTTAACATGGTGTACAAAGAAGCAGCAAATAAAGATGGCATTGAACGTATAATACGAATTTGTATTAATAGCTATGATGTAGTAAACAACGAACGCAAGGGAAACAAAATGGGTATAAAAGCTTTTTTAGGTAACACTAAACTATCTGAAATAACTAGAGAAAAATTTTATAATGACGAAAACTTTGTTCTCAATAAAAATAAGCATTTTGGGCAGATAAAAGATTTATTTTCTGGATATGAATTAGATGATATATTAAAAAAAAGATATGGGAAAGAAAAATACGAAGAATATACGGATGACGTATACAGTTGGTATTGCGTTTCTACTGGAACGCTTATGTCTGGTGGCAGTGCTGATAAATTTGAAGACGATATTGTAAATAAATTCAAAGAGGATAAAACTGAAAAACTAAAAGAACTTCAAGCTTTTACAAAAGGACTATTAGAAAGCTTAGTTAAAATGCATAAACAAGGTTTAGCTCACTTGGACGTTAAACCTGAAAATGTAATGAAAAAGAAAAAACCAAATGCAACATCTGCGCCTTATTTTATTTATTTATTAACTGACTTTGGTACAGCTTTAAACGTAGACAAAAAAATAAAAAATATGGGAAAAAATTGGGACAACTCCACCCTTTGTGGTAGAACACCTGCTTACTCGTACCGGTACGATAGCAATCAATTAGAATCACTATACAAAAATGAACGTAGCAACTGGAAAAACGACTATGTTTTCAAAATTGATAGTTTTTCTGTCGGCGCTTCTATGCTCGTATTCTTCAATTACTTCTTAAACGGAAATAACAGTTCCCTACCACATGCAAAAATTCTAAATAGTGAAAGCATTACAGACATTGTAAAACTTTCAGAAAAAGATTCTGAGTTAGCTAAAAAATTAGCTAAAGAATTAACGAACCCGAACCTAAAAGAACGCTTATCTTGCGAAGAAGCTTTGAAACACGAATTTATAACAACAAATCTATAAACGGAAAAACACTAAACACTTCTATGATACAACATTGAATCATAGAAGCTTTTTATACTATTTAAATTTACAAAATCCTCTCTATAAATGCCCTCCATGTAAATTATTTTTAAAGTCCTCAAGTGAAAAAAACAAACTCTTCTAAAATATTACATCCTAGTGACAGTTCAATCAAAAACAACTGGTAGACACAATGGGACTCGAACCCATGACCTCTCGCGTGTGAGGCGAACGCTCTAACCAACTGAGCTATGCATCCAAAATCTCAAAAAATACCACCGAGCTCGATGTCCAAAACACACCCCGAGAGCAAACTTGGTGACCCGGACGAGAATCGAACTCGTGTTACCGCCGTGAAAGGGCGGTGTCTTAACCGCTTGACCACCGGGCCATTATTCAAAAATACATGGTAGCGACAGATGGATTTGAACCATCGACATTTCGGGTATGAACCGAACGCTCTAGCCACTGAGCTATGCCGCCATCTTCACAACCAACTCACATAACAAATTTATTATACCCAATAAAAAAAATATGTCAAGCAAATTTCTAAATAAACTTATAAAAATTACGTTTTGAACAGTTTTTTACAAAATAATATCAGAAATTATAGTATTAGATACCAAAAAACCGTTTGTATTTAGACTAATTCTATTTTTGTCAAAATTAATCAGACCAAAATTTTGATATTTTTTTATTTTGTTAATATATTTACCTAATATGTTTTTTCCAAATTTATTTTCAAATTCTTGTATATTAATACCTTCTGATAGTCTCAATCTTACCATAATATATTCTTCAGGTGTACCACACCCAATATTTTTATCGTTTTCATAAATAATTTTTGAATTTGACATAAAATTATACAAATTATTTTCATAATAGAATCTTTTTTTATCTAAAAAAGAATGTGCGGAAGGACCTATACCTAAATATTCATCTAAATTCCAATACTTTAAATTATGTTTACTTTGTTTATTTTTTCCCAGTGCGAAATTTGATATTTCATAGTGATCATAACCAATTTTTTTAAAATTTTTGGAAATATATACGTAAAAATCACAACAAATATCACTCTCTGCAAAGTTTTTAATATTTGTATTATAAAAAAATCTTGTATTTTGCTCTATTTTTAATAAATATGTTGAAACATGAGCAATTTTGTTTTTTTTACAAAAATATATTATATTACTAAATTTCTCAAAATTTTGAGTACACAAACCTATTATAAAATCAAAAGAAATATTATTTATCCCTGATTTTATAATATTATAATGTGTATTTAAAATTTGTTGAACATTATGTCTTCGGCCTAAAATTTTAAGATCCTGATCATCTAAGGACTGTGCCCCTACAGAAACTCTATTTATTCCCATACTTTTCAAAATTTGAAAATCAGAATAACCGTAATCCGCAGGATTAACTTCTATTGTAACTTCTATGTTATTATTATTCAAAACACTAAATTTTTTTGAAATAAAATCTAAAATTTTGTATATTTTTTCTGGTTTCAATAAACTTGGCGTTCCACCACCAAAATATATAGTATTTATAGTTTTATCTGTTTTTTGACTCCAATTTTGCAGCTCCTGAATAATTTTATTTATATATTTGTCTTGTAATTCTTGATTATTATTTAAAGAATAAAAATCACAGTACGGACATTTTTTCTCACAAAACGGTATATGTATATACAATCCCAATAAATTCTTGCCCAAAATGCCGTACCTCTGAAATCTACAAAATCTTTATATAATATATTTATAATATTTTTGTAAGATTTGAAAATTTTTGCATAAGTCTCTTTGAACCCACCGTCGACCCAAAGTCTATTTCTAATAGTGCGTCGTTGCCCATTTTTTGTACAGATTTTATCTCTCCGTGACCAAACATCGGGTGCGAAACTTTCTCAGAAATCTTAAAAACTGTACTCATTGCATTTAAATTTCGACCACCAGCTACTGAATTTATTCCACCAAACTGATGTGCGGAGTTCACAGACTGTACACGAATTTCTTGCGAAGACTTAGGAATTGTTTCCCCTTCTTTCAAACTTTTCCAGTCACGCGATTTCGTTTTTTCTATTAATTCTAACGGAATTTCAGAAATAAACCTCGAAGCTTTGTTATTTGAAGTTACACCAGCTATCATCCGGCTATCTGAATTTAAAATATACAGATTTTCTTTACATCTAGTTATTCCTACGTATGCTAACCGCCTTTCTTCTTCTAACTCGTCGTCGTTATTAATCGCTCGCGCGCTAGGAAAAATTCCTTCTTCGACGCCGGGCAAAAATACTGTCGGAAATTCAAGGCCTTTAGATGCATGCAAAGTCATAAGTGTAACCGCGTCCGAGTTTTCGTCGTAGTTATCTATATCAGAAAACAATGAAACTTCTTCTAAAAATCCTGATAAAGTCGCGGTTGTACCATTATCTTCCTCGTATTTCGTAATTGTATTTAGCAATTCGTTAATATTCTCCACACGTGCTTCCATAGTATCTCTTTCGAGCTTCAAATAATTAATATAATCTGTTTTTTCAAGTATTATTTGGTATAACTCTCTTATGGACTTTTTATTATTTTTATAAATATATATTAAATAATCTATTAAATTTGTAAAATTTTTTAACTTCTGAGAGACACGCTTTAGACCCTCGTACTGAGCACTTTGTCTCATCACGGTTAATAAATCTTTGCCCGTTTCATTAGCAATTTCCATAGCCTGAGTTATAGTTCTATCACCTATTGACCTTCTAGGCTGATTAATAATTCTTTTTAACCTAACTTCATCTTTCGAATTGTTTATCACGCTTAAATACGCCAGCATATCTTTAATTTCTTTTCTGTCATAAAACCTTACGCCACCGTAAATTTTGTACGGGATACCATTTTTTACAAAAACTCTTTCTATGACATTAGATTGGGAATTTCTCCTATATAAAATCGCAAAATCAGAAAATTTCTGCCCATTTTGCTCAACTTTTTCTTTGATTATATTAGCCATGTAATTTGCTTCATCGTGTTCATTATAAGCCGTATGAACTTTAATATTAGACCCTGCATCGTTTTCAGTCCACAAAGTTTTACCTTTTCTTTGGATATTGTGTTTTATAACAGAATTAGCTGCTTTTAAAATATTTTTAGTAGATCTATAATTTTGTTCAAATCTTATAATTTTAGCACCAGGAAAATTTTGTTCAAAATTAATAATATTTTCTATGCTAGCTCCTCTGAATTTGTATATACTTTGATCATCATCGCCTACAACACATATATTTTTATTCTTTTCCGACAAATATTTAATTAATTTATATTGTGCATAATCTGTATCCTGATATTCGTCTACTAATATATATTTAAACCTATTTTGATAAAAATCTAAAACTTCTGGGCAATTTTCAAATAATTTCACTGTATTTAATATCAGATCGTCAAAGTCCATAGCGTTAGCTTCGAGCAATTTCTTTTGGTATCTCTCGTAAACCTCAGACAAAATACACAAACTTTGGTTACTTTGTAAATTGATTTTGTTGCTAATATGCTCTTTACATAATTTATAATCTACTAGCTTATCTTTCTGTCTTGAAATCAATCTTTTAATATCACGTGCACTTAAAGCTTTTTCATCTAAATTTAGTGTTTTGTGAATTTCTTTGACAATTTTTAAACTATCATCTTCGTCATAAACCACAAAATTATTATTATAACCTAATTTGTTCGCATAAGACCTCAAAACTCGCGCACAAAACGAGTGAAAAGTACATGCCCATATGTTCTTAGATCTCTCGCCTATAGACTTATATAATCTTTCTTTCAGCTCATTCGCTGCTTTATTCGTAAAGGTAATCGCCAAAATCTCAGATGGATCCGCAACGTTTGTTTTAATAATATCTCGTACGCTATCCGCACTTAAATTATTATCATAAGCACTCTTCAAAACTTTTATATTATTTACACAAATTTCTTCCGAAATTTCATTATTTATATACGAATTTCCATAATTGACAATATTAAGTATCCTATTTATTACAGCCGTCGTTTTTCCGCTTCCTGCCCCCGCCAAAATCACACTTGGACCGTCAACTTCAAAAACTGCTCGAAGTTGTGCAGGATTCAAAAAGTTAAAACTCCGCTCCAATAACTTATTTCGTAAATATTTAAACTCTTCAGAAATATTATTATCTAACAACCTTTGCACCTACCATAAATTTTTAATAATTACATTACATCTCAATTATACTATATTTTTATCTAAAAATCAAGCACATATTTTGCTTTGCTTTTATGTGAATAACTCACAAAAAAACTCTCCTTCTACAAAAAAGAGAGTTTACACTTATAACTGATTAACTATTTAGATGATTAGTTACTTACCGGGTCCATTTGGATAAACCGTTTGATCCAGCGGCATAAAACCACCATTCTGATTCATTTGGTTAAGTTGATTCTGCGACTGTGGCATCGGCGTAAAACCATTCTGATTCATTTGGTTAATTTGTGGCATTTGCTGCTGCGGACCCACTTGGTTAAATTGACTCTGCGGTGGCAGATTCTTCGACTGTGGCATTAAACCACCATTCTGATTCAGTTGGTTAAGTTGATTCTGCGGCTGTGGCATCGGCGTAAAACCATTCTGATTCATTTGGTTAATTTGTGGCATTTGC
>CAYYWE010000050.1:0-5941 GCA_964475315.1 uncultured Eubacteriales bacterium | reverse complement strand
AAATATTAAATTTGTAAAAACAATTTAAAATTTTAAAATAAAGTTAAATACAAAAATGTTTTTAGTAATTTTTATATATTGGGAGGTAAAATGTGATTTGAACTTATTGTTAATTGTATTAATAGTATTTTTTTGCTGTGGAATAAGTTTTTTATCCGGATTTTTTTTAAGAAAAATAAAGTTCGAGAAAACTATAAAGTCGGCAAAAGAGCACGCCTCAAAAATAATTTCAAATGCCAAAGAATTGGCAGAAACGCGAAAAAAAGAGATTATTTTGGAAGGTCGTGAGGAAGTTCACAAATTTAGAGCAGATACAGAAAAAGACTTATCAGAAAGACGTAAAGAATTACAAAGACAAGAGTCCCGAATTATTCAAAGAGAAGAAAATTTAGATAAAAAATCTGAAAGTGTAGAAATTAAAGAAAAAAATTTAAACAAAAAAGAACATGATATAGATATTAAATACAAAGAAGCAGAAATTGTAAAGAAAAATCAGTTTGAGATGCTTGAAAAAATTTCTGGGTTAAGTACCAAACAAGCACGTGATTATTTGTTAGAAAGCTTGCAAAATGAATTAGTTCACGAAAAAGCAATTAGAATCTCAATGTACGAGCAGAAACTCAAAGAAGAATGTAATAAAAAAGCCAGGGACATTTTATCTATGGCAGTTCAGCGGTGCGCATGTGATTATGTTTCAGATGCGACTGTTTCGGTTGTACAGTTGCCTAGTGAGGACATGAAAGGCCGTATTATCGGGCGTGAAGGCCGAAATATACGTGCTATCGAAAATTTGACAGGTGTGGATTTGATAATAGACGACACACCTGAGGCTATTACTGTATCTTGTTTCGAGCCTGTTAGGCGTGAAATTGCAAGACTTGCGCTCGAGAGATTATTATCAGATGGAAGAATACACCCTGTAAGAATTGAAGAAATGATAGATAGAGCAAGATATGACATCGAAAGAAATATTATAGAAGAAGGTGAGCAAACTGTACTAAAATTCGGCGTAAATAATATGCACCCTGAACTAATAAGATTGTTAGGTAAGTTAAAATATAGAACAAGTTTTGGGCAAAATGTACTAAATCACAGCATGGAAGTAGCACAAATTTGTAAAACTATAGCAGCAGAGCTAGGAGTAGACACAACTTTGGCAGTGCGTGCTGGATTATTACATGACATAGGAAAGTCTCTAGATCATGAAAACGAAGGATCACACATAGATTTAGGTGTAAATTTAGTAAAAAAATACAGAGAACACGAGGATATTATCCACGCGATACACGCGCACCATGGGGATATAGAACCTAAAACGGCATTAGCTTTTATTTTGCAAGCGGCTGACACAGCTTCAGCAGCAAGGCCTGGTGCCAGACGCGAGGACCCAAATAATTATATTAAACGTCTTGAAAAATTAGAAACTTTAGTTATGTCTTTTCCAGGAGTCAAAAATTGTTATGCTGTTCAAGCTGGTCGAGAGGTCAGAGTCATGGTTAAACCAGAAATTGTAGAAGATGAAAATATGATTCCGTTGGCGCATGATATGTGCAAAAAAATTGAGTTAGAGTTGAATTATCCAGGTCAAATCAAAATAAGTATTATACGAGAAACCAAAGTTATAGATTATGCAAAATAAAAAAATAGGGTGTTGAAGTTAAAACCATGAGAATTCTTGCGATAGGTGACATAGTCGGCAAAAATGGTACAGAATTTTTAAAATCTAAACTAGATAATTTAAAAAAAGAGAAAAAAATAGACTTTATAATCGCTAACGGTGAAAATTCTGCAGAAGGTAATGGAATTACCCCGGAGTCTGCGACGAAAATTTTTAATACTGGCGTAAATATTATAACGGGTGGAAATCATTCTTTTAGGCGCAGAGAAATTTTTAATTTTATGAACTCTAATCATAAATTGTTAAGGCCATGCAATTTTCCTATTAAAACTACGCCTGGTGTAGGTTATTGTATATCACAAGTTAATAATATAAATATATGTATTATTAATATTATAGGAACTTCTTTTTTGGAACCTGTTAATTCTCCTTTTGAAATTGTAGATAAAATTGTAGAGTTAAATAAAAAGTGTGAGATAAAAATTGTAGATTTTCACGCTGAGACTACAGCTGAAAAACGTGCTTTGGGGTATTATCTAGATGGGAGAGTTTCAGCAATTTTCGGCACACATACGCACGTTCAGACTTCAGATGAAGAAATCTTGCCAATGGGCACCGGTTACATTACAGATGTTGGTATGACTGGACCTATAGAAAGTGTATTGGGTGTAAAAAAAGAGCTTTCTATTAAAAGACTAAAAAATCATTTGCCAGTAAGATTCGAAAATGCTGATGGCCCATGTAAATTAGAGTGTGTAATATTTGACATAAATAATTTAACTGGTAAAACTACAAGTCTCGAAAGATTAAGAATTATTTAACAGTGTATTATAGTTCTTGTTAAATTCAGGTGATAAATTATGATCGATAAAAATAATAATATTAATAATACTATAACATTTTTGATAAATAACAATTTTAGCAAAGAAAAATTGACAAAAATTTATAATGCATTGTTAGAAAAAAATTATGATCCGGTTAATCAGATAGCAGGATATATATTGTCTGGTGATCCGACTTATATCACGACTTATAAAGACGCTAGGAAATTAATTCAAGAAATAGACAGATTTGAATTGTTAAAAAAATTAATTAAAAATTACATCAAATAAGATATTTATTATTTTTAGTTAATTAAATATGAATATTGCTTGAAATCATCTTTAGAAATCATGTGACCTTGTTTTTTGAGTTCATGCTCAAGGGATAATAGTATGTGTTTCATAGAGACTTTCTTGTTTTCGGATGCTGCCATAAACGCAGAACTTAGTGCAATGTTTTTAATATTTCCACCAGAAGTCTCAAAATTTTTAGCTAAAAAGTCAAAATCTACATCTTCGGACATAGGTACAGTGTCAGGATACATTTTTTGCCAAATTTTTTTTCTGTAGTTACAATCTGGAAAAGCAAAATGAACAACATAATTTATTCTCCTGAAGAAAGCTGTGTCAATATTTTCCAAAAAATTTGTAGTCATAATAGTAATACCAGAATGTTCTTCCATTTTTTGCAATAAATACGAAGTTTCTAGATTTGCGTTTCTATCATGTGAGTCTTTAATTTCCGTACGCTTACTGAATAACGCGTCTGTTTCGTCAAATAATAATATTACGTTGCTTTTTTTAGCATTTTCGAAAACTTCTTTCAAATTTTTCTCTGATTCTCCAATATACTTAGAAATTACTTGAGATAAGTCAACTCTGCAAATTTCCATGCTTAACTCGTGAGCAACGACTTGAGCCGCCATAGTTTTACCAGTTCCAGAAGGCCCCGCAAACAACATACTTAAGCCTGTTCCGTATAAAATTCGCTTGTTCATACCCCATTTTTCATAAACTACATGTTTAAATTTAACTTGATTACACGCATTTTTAATAATATCTTTTTGTTTTTTATCTAAAATTAATTCATCAAAAGTGTGTTTTTTGTGAATTACGCTAGCTTTATTTGAAAAATTACTTGTAACCTGATTGTAAATACACTCAGATATTATATTTTTATTTAAATTATTTTTATCAACTTTATTTAAACTTTGTGATACAATATTTTTTATTTGTGCAGGAGTAAACACAAATTTATTAGCAATTTCATGAACTTCTAAGTTATTAATACAATTTTTCAAATAATTCTTCCAAATTTTGTAACTTTCTGTATTATTTAATTCCAGTAATTTAATATCAATATAATTTAAACCTAATATTTTTTCACACAAATTTATATTTTTATCACACACCAAAAATACAACTCTTGAAAACTTTTTACAAGTATTAATTATAGAACTTAGTCTATAAACTCCATTTTGACTATCTAAAACTTTGTCCAAATTGTACAAATTAATAAAACTATTTTTTAATAAAGCTTCTCTAGCACCGGTCAAAATATAATCACTAAAATTATTATTTTTGTCTATTTTGCCCAAATCTATGCGCAATAAATTTGTATTTACTATATCACATGCACGCTCTATAACAGTGTTTTTTCCTATTCCCATTTCTCCGTGAACATAAAATAACAAATTATTATCACTATTCAATATAGCATAAGAAATATTTTTTGAAATATCTTCGTGTATAATTAACTCCGAACCATGTTTATTATATTCATACATATTAATCCCGGAAATATTTATTTTTTTATTATTATATACTAAATTTTCATAAATTCTAGGATCTATTTCTGGAGTACTATTCATGAAACACAACGAATTTAAATTCTCAGAAACGAACTCAAGCATACTATAATAATTATCAATCTCAGTAATATTATCTGTAAAAAAAAACAATTTCAATATACAACTATATGTTAATTTGTCTGAATTTTCTATCTGAGAAATAATATTTTTATACTTATTGTCTGAATAATATATCATAGAAATTATCAAACTAAAATATTCTATTCTATTTAAGTTAAATCTTTCTTTAAATTCTCTCAAATAAAATCTTTCATACTTATTATTTTCTTTAGAATATCTAATTTTTACCTCTATAACAGCTTCGGTATTATTATAGTCTAATAAAATTTTACTTTTTTGTGAATCAAAATTATTATTTTTTTTACACTCTAAATATTTTTTTATCAAAAAAAATTTATGTCTGAACTCTTCTGTAACATGTTCAAAATTATTTTTATACGGACAATGTTTTTCACCAGGAACAAAATTTAAAACTAAATCTTTCATAATAAAACACACTCCTGAAAGTAATAATTTTATTTGTAACACACATAATTTTCAGACATAAATATATATTTTTAGTTTACTTTTATCTTTCCTGGCCCCAGAAAAACAATGCTACTGTGCCAGGTCCTGCATGGCTACCGATAGTAGTCCCTATACTATTTATCAAAACAGGTTCTTTTATGTTTTTAAAATTTTCTTGTATAATACCACTCAAAAATTTGGCATCGTCATAACAGTCTGAGTGTGATATATAACATTTTTCTGTATAATTTAAACCATTTTCAGCGTATTTTTTCATAACTTCATACAATTCTACCAAAGCTTTTTGTTTTGATCTTACCTTTGACACTGGCACTAATTTTCCATTTTTGTCTACATTTAATACTGGACATATTTTTAGTAGCCCACCAAAAAAACCTGACATTTTCGATATTCTCCCGCCTTTTACAAAATATTTCAAATCTGTAGACGTGAACCAATGATTTAATTTTAATTTATTTTTTTCTATCCAATTATATAATTCCTCTATAGTTAAATTTTCATCACGCATATCGGCTAATTTATCCATTATCAAACCAAATCCCGATGATGCCGCTAACGAATCAACCACATATATTTTTCTGTTCGGAAATTTTTTCTCAAGCTCTTTTTTGGCTATTATAGCCGAATTATATACCCCAGAAAGCCCAGAAGATAAACTTATATGCAAAATGTCTTTACCAGATTCCAAGGTTGGTGTAAAACTTTCAATAAGCTCCGAACTATTTACTTGCGAAGTTTTAACATCAGCGTCGTGCCTCATCATATCATAAAATTTTTTGAACTTTATTGTCTGACCTAAGTCATCATAATAGTGCTCATTATTTACATAAAAATGAAACGGTATGTAATTAATATTCCGCTTTTCAAAGTGTTCTTTCGATAAATCGGCAGTCGAACAGCAACTCAAAATATAATTATTCACTGGTATTCTCCTTTGAGATAAATTATTTTTATAGTACTAAAAATTCAAATTAAAATCAAATTTTTCTAAATTTTATTTATTGCAAGACCAACACCTAAACAGCAACAAAAAAGAGGAGAGGAAACGAGCTCAACTCAAAAAGTCTAAAATGATAGGAATACTTCTGCTTATTTGTTTAAAG
>CAYYWE010000049.1:0-6044 GCA_964475315.1 uncultured Eubacteriales bacterium | reverse complement strand
CTAAAATTGTACCTAAAAATATACATATTATATATGTTATTTTGTACATTTTTTTTATCTTCAGAGCTTTTATTTTTACATCCAGTAAAAAAAATTATAATTATACTAAAAAATAATAATAATTTGGAATATTTTTTCAAAAAAACCATCTCCAAAGTAACTTTTACTCTGGAAATTCTATCAAAATATTTGTAAAAAAGCAATATATAATTTCTGCGAAATCTTATTTTTTATAAGTTTTTAACAAAAAATATTTAGTTATTTAAATTATTAAAAATACATAAAATTTTATCATAAATTTCACTAGGGTTTCTATAAAATTTATTTTTAATATTATTAGCCGTATTTACGTCAGGAGCGTATAGCTCAAGCTTTAACATATTAAAATCGCCGTCAGAAATACTACAAATCACGGAAAATCCATAATTATTTTGTTTAATAGTCACGTTATTTTCGTTTTCATTACGAATTTGTTCAAGATACAATTTAACAGCTTGTACAGATTCATCACGAACAGTTTTTGGGATAGACTTTTCAAGTTCCTGAGCCATAAGTTTTCCCTGATCAGTAAGAGTAAATTTTTCTAAAAAATCTTTTGATTTGATTAAAATTTTATCGGAAACCAACTCAAAAAAGGCTTCACTAAGATCAAAATAATTAGCAATACCTCTGGATTGAAGAGCTAAAATTATATCACTTTTTTTTACAGGAATATTAATTTTGTTCAAAATATAACAAATTAATATTCTAATTTCTTTTTTGTTGTTCAAATTATTAGGGCTTATACCATCTAGAAAAAAATCATTTTGTCTCATAATTACACATCCTTTTGTATTTTTATAAAATTTACTATTGACTTTTAATTAATTATACGCTAAAATTAAAGTGTTAAAAGTTAATTTTTATTTTGAATAAACTTAAAAGGTAATTTATTTGTAATTTTTTCGAGTTCACTCTGAATTTGGCTGGCGTACATATCTTGATACCAAACTGTAATATGTAATTCTTGGTTGTTTATGTCAATCTCTGGTTTGGGAAACTCACAGATTTTAGTGTTAATTAAAATTTCTTTTTCTAAAAATTTAGTTATTTCTCTTTTTTTGTTAAAGATACACTCAGGAATATTTTTTTTGAATTCAAATTTTGAAATATTATACTGACTTTTTCTTACGACGCAATTTGAAACCAGTTTAGTATTAGGAATTATTACAGTTTTGCTAATTTCTTGAGTCTGTAAAGTTGTAAAAAGCATCTCGATTTTCATAACGGTACCTGAAAAATTTTCAAATTCTATTAAATCTCCAACATGAATAGGTTTTGTAATTATTAAAACCATACCACTTATGAAGTTCGACAAGCTATCTTTAAGAGAAACCCCTATAGCTATAAACGAAGCACCTATTGCAGTTAATATAGAACTAATATCAAAACCCAGCTCACTCATTATAATGGCAACTAAAATCATTCTAAGGGAAAATTTAGAACACGAATTTAAAAAAGAAATAATACCTGTATCTATATTAGATTTGTTCAAAAAAACTAATAATATTTTTGAAATTTTGTTAATTACCCACCAACCAATTATTAAAATTAATACGGATTTAAAAATATTAAAAACTTTAAAATACTCAATATATGACATTAAATTCATTGTAAGAGCCCCTCCAAAAATATTTTACTATTTTTCAAAAAAATTACATATATATATAAAAGAAAGGCATATTAATATGAAAAGATTAAAAAATAAAATATTTATATTAGTTTCGTGTTTGATTTGCACAGTTACACTTACACAAAATTTTGTAAACACTTGTGCGCTAGAAATATTACAAAATACAAATTCTGTGCAAAATAACAAATATAATGCTGGTGAAAAATTTTCAGTCAAACTAGAATTTGATTCTAACGAAGTTTTAGAAAAGTATTTAGACAATAATCATGTGCTCGAAATAGAATTTGACAATAATAAATTGAAATATAAGAAATTTAATTATAATGGAAAATTTAGAAAAAAAAATTTTGAGCTAATTAATGACAATAATATTATTGAATTAAGCCATGAATTTGAAGAAAATCCAAAAAAAACTAGAAAAAATCAACAAAATTATACAGAAACTATGGAGTTTTGGTTTAATATTAAAAATAACTGTGATTCTGGAGAAACAAATATTATTTTTAGATTTGTAAACTTAGAAACTCAAGAACAAAAAATTATAAACACTCAAAAAATTAACATCATAGGGAATCCAGATTTACACACTTGTAAACTTCAAAATTTGGAGCCAGATACTGGTATTTTAAACAAAAAATTTCACCCTGATGTATTTAATTATGAGCTTATTGTCGAACATGATACGAAATATATCAACTTTAATTTAAAAACTATGTCTAAATTTCTTAAAACAAAAATAAATAAAAGTAAACTGAATCCAGCTGGAACATGTACTGATATAAAAATTTCCGTTTCTAATCCTAATTTGAAAATTAAAAATATTTATAACATAAAAGTATACAGAAAAGATAAGCCAACTAAGCATAAACCAAATAAAATTACTAAAAATAATATCAAAAATAACACTCAGATCCAAAAATTAAACAAAAATAATTTTGATAACAACGCAAGAGAAACCAAAAATGCACACAATAACAAATCACAAAACAACGAGCCCGAGAGTTTTATTTCTAATTTTACAGCTAATAGTCCAGAAACTAATAGCCCTGCAGAAATAATCGTCACGCCAGACAACAGTCAAGATGATTCTCAAATTTATGCTATCATATTTTGTACATTATTAACTATAATATTAATTTATTTTGTTATTACACTCCTCAAAAAACACAAAAACTCAAAGACTACTGATGTCTAAAAAATCGTATTTTTTAAAAAACTGTTTCATAAAATCTAAAATAGACTTTAATCCACCTGTTACATAACTCTCCGCATAGACAATTAACATGGGTTCATGCAAACTTTTTCTCAGCAATACCCAACCGTTCTGATGTTTAGCGAAAAAATGTATTCGTGTACCTTCAATATTTTCTGTATCTAAATCTATATTTTTACTAGACTTAGCTAAAATTTCTAAATCGCTTAGTATCTGCTCTACATTATTAAATTTATCTGCATTTATTTTTAATCTTAAATTAATTTCATTGGTAGGCTTTTTGTAATTACTAATTAAACTATGAATAGTTTTATTTTGGCTTTTCAATAATACCAATTGTATAATTATTTTACACGCTAAATACGCACCGTCATCAATAAAATTATTTTCTCTAAATGCCGCATGACCTGAAGTTTCTATTGCTAGTGGACAAGAATTATTCTTAATATTAATTTTTTTGGCCATATTAATCACATTATTATAACCACGTTTGTACCTAAACTGATGCCCACCAAGATTATTAATAAAATTTCTCAGTGATTCAGATGTAACAGAATCAGTAACAACAATAGATCCCGGAGATCTTTTTAAAACGATTGCCGAAACAAGAGCGACAAATTTACTCTTTGAAAATTGTTCGCCAGTCGCATCAACTATCGCAACTCTATCAACATCGGTATCAAAAATAATTCCGAGATCAGCCTGATAGTTCAACGTCGTGTGGGTTATAGTCTTCATTGCGTCCGGATCTTCTGGATTTGGAACATGAATCGGAAAATTTCCATCAGGGTCAAGCCCGATACTTCCAGTGATATCTGCACCAAGTGGTTTAAGCACGTCTCTTGCAAAAAATCCACCAGCTCCATTACCAGCGTCGACTATTATTTTTAAATTTTTTAACGGCATATTATAATTTTTTTTAGAATTTATTCCTTGTTTTATCAAGTTTCTAAGTTTTTCACTATAATAATTCATTAAATTTATTGTACGAACATTTCCAACAAAATTAGATAAAACATCTAATTTTTCTTCAGCAATACTTAAAATTTCATCTATATTTTCTGGACTCAAACCACCATCACAAGTGAAAAATTTTAATCCATTTTTATCACTAGAAAGATGACTTGCTGTAATTTCAATGCTCGCTGTACATTGCAAACTGGAAATTGCCATAAACATAGCCGGAGTCGATGTCAGAGAACAATCATAAATATTAACTCCAATATCTCTTAACGTATTTATAATAACATTTTTAATTCTCATAGCTGAGAGTCTTGAATCATGTCCGACTGCTATGGTCATATCTTTGTAATTTAGTCCCGAGTTTCTGGACAACCAAATAGCAAAAGCTTTGCAAATACCACTAACAACACTATTAGTTAACTCTATTTTATTATTATTTTTACTATTATTCAACTTTTCGATAGCTATACCACGTATATCTGAACCGTTTTTTAATTTTTTTAACACGATTTAAACAACCTCACTATCTTAATAAAATAATTAATTTAAAAATCCCACTACCTCTTTTACTTTTTGAAGAGTTTTGTCAGATATTTCAAAAGCTTTTTGTGCAGCTTGCCTATAATTTTGTTCTAAATAATCTTTATTACTAATATAATATTTATATTTTTCTTGTATTTTACTCAAAATTTTGATGACCTCTTCAGCTACAGCCAATTTAAATTTACTATATCCAGAATTTTCAAATTCTGTCTCTACATCTATAATTTGTTTGTTCGTAATAGAACTATAAATATTTATCAAATTATCTATACCGGTATGTTGGTTTTTATATTTTACAATATTATCTGAATCCGTGACAGATTTTTTGAATTTTTTAATTATAATTTCAGGAGTGTCCAATATTGAAATATAAGAATTAACATTTTCATCTGATTTTGACATTTTTTTCTCTGGATTTTGCAGAGACATAATTTTCGCACCATTTTTTGGAATAAATTCTTCTGGTACTTTAAATATTTTTCCGTAAATATTGTTAAATCTATTGGCTATATTTCTAGTTAGTTCTACGTGTTGTTTTTGGTCTGCACCGACCGGGACTATGTCTGTCTGGTACAACAATATGTCTGCAGCCATCAAACTTGGATAACCAAACAATCCAGCGTTAATATTATCACTATGTTTTTGAGATTTGTCTTTAAATTGTGTCATACGTGATAATTCACCAAACTGCGTGTAACAGCTCAAAATCCAAGCTAGTTCTGCATGTGTATGTACGTGACTTTGAATAAAAAACACACTTTTTTTCGTATCTATCCCGCAGGCCAAAAACAAAGCATATAGCTCTAATATCCTGTTATGAAATTCTTTCGGGTCTTGTCTAACAGTAATAGTGTGCAAATCGGCGAGCGAAAATATACAATTATAATTTTCTTGAAAATCGATCCAGTTTTTAATAGCGCCTAAATAATTTCCTAAAGTTAAAGAACCACTCGGTTGTACTGCACTGAATATGTTTTTTTTTTCATTATTAAACATTATTTCCACTCCCGATAAATTATTTTATGTAACTATTTTTTTACTTTTTTATAAACATACTCACAAAGTTTATATATTCCAAAAAATTCTAGACAATAAATTAAATTTCCAACTACATTTCCAGTCAACTGTTCAACAGCGTCAAGAACACTATCAGTACTTTCTAAATTATACAAAACAGAAATCGGTCCTTTTCTCTCAGTCGCACCTTTCATAATCTGTTTAAAGTGATCTTTAACACCGCCGCCGGAAACGTTTTCGAGTTCGTGTTCAGAAAGCAAAATTAAATTTTTATTATCAGAAATATTCACAACAAAACTCCTTGAAATATTCTTAGTGAGTAAACCGATAAGCCGAATTCTGTCGTGGGCAATCATTTATCTTGGCTGGATGTTGCCATCTGTCAGCTCAGTGCCACCTATTACTGTGCCGAGCAAGCACTTTTTTTACCATACGGTGTTGCTCCGGTTAGGGTTTACACGATCCCACAGTCTCCTGTGAACCAGTGAGCTCTTACCTCGCTTTTCCATCCTTACTATATTAAAATCAATTAAATTTAATTTTAATATAGCGGTATATTTCTGTTGCACTATCCCTAAGGTCACCCTCGGCGGTTGTTAACCGTTAACCTGCTCTATGGAGTTCGGACTTTCCTCA
>CAYYWE010000048.1:0-6102 GCA_964475315.1 uncultured Eubacteriales bacterium | reverse complement strand
AATTTTATTTTTGAAAATTTAATGTCAAAACAAGTTAGCAATATAAATTATAACCACGAAGAAAAATTGTTTTTTGGTTTAGATAATATTAATATAACGTCAAATAGAGAAATTTGTTTTAATATAAATTTAATAAACAGTTCAGATCTTGAAAACAAAGAGTCAGAAATTAGAGCAGAAGCGCGTGAAACAGCAAAAATTATTAATAATTTAGTAAATAACAAACAAAATAACTATAAAGATTTTTGTGTTTTATTAAGAAATATAAAAAAAAATATAAATATTTATGTACAAGAACTTGAGAATTTTGGTATTCCTATATCTGCTGAGACAACTGAAAAATTCTTATCTACTGTCGAAATTTCTACTATAATATCTATTTTAAAAGTAATTAACAATCCAATTAATGATATAGAGTTAGTTGCAGTTATGTTAAGCCCTGTGTTTGAGTTTACTATGGATGAATTAAGTGAAATACGTGCGTGTTCTCGTGATACTTATATATATTTTGCACTAAAAAAATATTGTGAGTCAAATAAAAATATTAATAAAATACAAAATTTTGTAAAAAAATTTGAATACTACAGAAAAATCAGTACTAGCATCACTTGTGATGAACTTATAGATTGTATATATACTGATACGAACATTTTGCAAATATATTATAATTTTAATAATGGTAAATTAAAAAGAGCCAATTTATTATTATTTCGTGATTATGCACGCAATTTTGTTAAAGAAAATCAAAAAAATTTGTGTGACTTTCTAGAATATATTAATAATATACAAGCACAAGAAGATGACTTACCTCCGGCTACTGTGCCCGTAGACTCAGAAAATTCAGTAAAAATCATGAGTATACACAAATCTAAAGGTCTAGAATTTCCAATTTGTATTTTATCCGGTGTATCAGATAAGTTTGTTCAGGACCATAATAGTGTGTTAATTCATAATGAACTAGGAATTGGTATAAAATTAAAAAATAATAAATTAAATTTTGTTTATGATAATATTATAAAAAAAGCAATAAGTTTAGTTTTAAAAAATGAAAATACATCAGAAGAATTAAGAATTTTTTATGTTGCTTTAACACGTGCCAAAAATAAAATTTATATCGTATCTTGCATAAAAAACACTGAAGAAATATTTAATCAAAAATCACATAATAATTTAATGTGCACGTACGAAATTCAAAACGCGAGTTCTTTTTTGGATTGGATATTATTGTGTGTTACAAAAAAATCAAATAATATTATGTCCACAATCAAAAATAAATATATTATTAATATTTCAAATGACTTAAATTGGTGTATAGAATTAGTAAAACCGGATAATATTAATAAAAATTATAATTACAACAAAGATACTTGTCAAACAAATATAAAAAAAATCGCAGAATATATATACCCGTTTAATAATTATTGTGAAATTCCTGTAAGAGTCACTGCGTCGCAAATTTCACAAAAAAGTACCTGGTATGAAAATATTGCTAGTACTTACCCAGATTTTATGTTACACAACAACGCTCCTGTGACCGCTTACGGTACGACAATACACAAATTTATGTGTTATTGTAATTTATATAATATAAATAAAAATTTAGATCTCGAAATAAACAAATTAGTAAAATTAGGCTTTTTAAAAAATAATGAACACAAATTTTTAAACAAAACAAATATTAAAAATTTTGTAAATTCTAGTTTATATAACCGTATAATAAACAGCAAAAAAATATTAAGAGAATATAAATTTTCAGTAAAAATTCCCGTTAAAAATATCAAATATTTTAATAATACTTTAAATTACAAAAGCTCTGACCAGGAAATTATTGTACAAGGTGCTATAGACTGCGTGTTTCTAGAAAATAATAGTTTTATTATTATTGACTATAAAACTGACAAAATTTCAAATAAACAAGATATTTTAGACAAATACTTACCGCAACTTGAATTATACAAACTTGCTTTTGAACAAATTCAAAATTTAAAAGTAACAGAAATTGGAATATATTCTTTTCATAATTCAGAATATTATTATATTAAAATTCCAAAGAGTTCTAAACATTTTGATTTGATATCTTGATAAAAATAAATTTACAAATACTTCGCTAGTTTCTTTTGTTAACATATATAATTATTATTTTTATTATAATATATAAATATTTTTGAAAATTTTAAAAAACAAAATATTTTGATTTTTGTTATATTTTTTGAATTTAAATTTAATAAAAAATAAATAAAAAAAGTATTGACAGAATAAAATAAGTGTGTTAGAGTAAAATTAGCACTCGGAGGTCGAGAGTGCTAAAAATAAATTTTAAAAAGAAAATTATGTATTTTGTATTTATAGATTAGAGGTGAGATGATTTGAAGCCGCTAGATAGAAAGCTCAAGATTTTACGTGCAGTAGTAGAGAAGTATATTTTAACTGGCGAGCCAGTAGGTTCGAAAAGTATATCTGAGAGCTACAACATGCCGTTTTCGTCGGCTACTATCAGAAGTGAAATGGCAGATTTAGTGGACTGCGGGTATTTAATACAGCCGCACATTTCATCTGGCAGGATGCCATCATATAGAGGATACAGACTGTACTTGAATAAGTTAATGAGTATTAAACCATTGGGGTCAGAGATAAAAAATTTTATCAATGGTGCATTAAGTTCAGCTTCTTTGGATCCAGAAAGTTTAATAGACACAGCAACGAAAGTATTGGCTGATATTACAGGTTTTACATCGGTTGTAACTACTCCAATAAATCAGAAATCAAAAATAAAAAACATAAAGTTTTTGCAAACAGGAAAAAGAAGTGCTATGTTAGTGTTAATTACTAGTAGTGGCATGATAAGAAGCAAATTATTCAGATGTGATTATGATTTAAACACAGATATATTAAATATGTTAGAAAAAATTCTGGAACAAAAATTTTATGGTAGAGTTTTGAGCGAGATTCAAAATGGCGGTGTAGATATCATAGTAGGAAGCGATGAAGAATTAGCTTTATTATTATTGCCCATAATAGATGTTCTTCTGGATACTATTAGAGAAGCGCGAGAAATTAAAATAAAAATTCACGGTCGAAAAAATTTGCTATTTATACCTGGTATTACTAATGAAACTGTGATAAATGTATTTAATTTTCTGGAGAACAACACAAAAGTAATTGATTTACTAGACTGTTCTGAACGTGGAATAAATTTTATAGTCGGTGAAGAAAATAATTACAGAGAGTTACAAAATGCAAGTTTGGTTTCTTATAAATATCATATAGATGACAAATTTGGAATAATGGGAATTATTGGACCTACCAGAATGGATTATAGTTTAATATCTTCACAGTTACAGTATGTTTCATCTCTAATAGAAATGTTTCTCAAGAGAATGACTGAAATTTAAAATATTAATAATTTAAGAAAGGGGATATATTTTGGTGCCAGACACTGAAAATAATAAAGATAATAATATTAATAATAACAATACGCAAGAAGAAAACATAGAAAATAATATAAATAATAACTCAAAAGAAGATTCAGAAGAAAATTTGGAAGATATAAATAATGTAAAAAAAGAGTTGGAAGAGTACAAAAAATATAAAGAATTATTTTTAAGAACTGCTGCAGAATATGAAAATTTTCGTAAAAGAAGTGAAAAAGAAAAAGAAAGTATATATTCAGATGCTCTTGCGCATGTTATTTCAAATATTATTTCTATTGGTGACAGCATAGATTCTGCTTTAAATTTAAATAATAATAATATTAATAATAAAGAAGAAAATAATAATAATTATAAAACAGGTATTGAATTGTTAAAAAATCAGTTTGATGCTAGTTTAAAAAAATTAGGAGTAGAGTCGTTTGGTAAAATAGGAGAAAAATTTGATCCGGATATTCACAATGCTATTTCACATATAGAAGAACAAGAAATTAAAGATGAAAACATAATTTCTAATATTTTTCAAAAGGGTTACAAAACTCAAACCAGAATTATTAGACATGCTATGGTCCAAGTTACTAATTAAATAATTAAAAAAATATATTAAAATTAAATTTAGGAGGAAATTTTATGTCAAAAATTATAGGTATAGATTTAGGTACAACAAATTCATGTGTTTCGGTTATAGAAGGCGGAGAACCAGTGGTTATTCCAAATGCTGAAGGTGCTAGAACAACTCCATCTGTTGTTGCTTTTTCTAAAACTGGTGAAAGAATGGTAGGTCAAGTAGCAAAACGTCAAGCTATTACAAATCCGGATAGAACCATAAGTTCTATTAAAAGAGAAATGGGAAGTAACTATAAAGTAAATATAGATAACAAAAGTTACACACCACAAGAAATTTCAGCTATGATTTTACAAAAATTAAAATCTGATGCAGAAAGTTACTTAGGAACAAAAGTAACGGAAGCTGTTATTACAGTACCGGCTTATTTCACAGATGCTCAAAGACAAGCGACTAAAGATGCTGGCAAAATAGCAGGACTAGAAGTCAAGAGAATAATTAACGAGCCTACTGCTGCAGCTCTTTCATATGGTATAGACAAAGAACAAGATCAAAAAGTATTAGTATATGACTTAGGTGGCGGTACTTTCGATGTTTCTATTATAGAAATGGGCGATGGCGTACAAGAAGTTCTTGCGACGGCTGGTAATAATCACTTAGGCGGAGATGATTTCGACCAAAGAATAGTTGACTGGATGATTTCAAGTTTCAAATCAGAAACGGGCGTAGACTTAAAGTCTGATAAAATGGCAATGCAAAGACTAAAAGAAGCAGCAGAAAAAGCAAAAATAGAACTCTCTGGAGTAACTAGTGCAAATATTAATTTACCGTTTATTACCGCTGATGCAACTGGTCCAAAACATTTAGATTTGAATTTAACAAGAGCTAAATTTAACGAATTAACTTCAGATTTAGTTGAAAATACTATGGTGCCAGTAAGACAGGCTTTAAAAGACTCCGGACTCGAAATTTCTCAAATAGACAAAGTTTTAATGGTTGGTGGATCTTCAAGAATTCCAGCAGTACAAGAAGCAGTTAAAAAATTAATAAATAAAGAACCATTTAAGGGAATAAATCCTGATGAATGCGTAGCTATCGGTGCCGCAATTCAAGGAGGAGTGCTTGGTGGAGATGTCAAAGGGTTGTTATTACTAGATGTAACTCCGTTATCTTTAGGTCTCGAAACTATGGGCGGAGTAATGACAAAAATAATAGAAAGAAATACTACTATTCCGACCAAAAAGAGTCAGATATTTTCAACAGCGGCAGATGGTCAAACACAGGTAGAAATTAATGTATTACAGGGCGAAAGAGAGTTTGCACGTGATAATAAACAATTAGGTTTATTTAGGTTAGATGGCATAGCTCCGGCACCTCGTGGAATACCACAGATAGAAGTAACTTTTGATATAGACGCTAATGGTATAGTAAACGTATCAGCAAAAGACAAAGGTACAGGTAAAGAACAAAATATCACTATTACTTCTGGTGGAAATATGTCCAAAGAAGACATAGAAAAAGCCGTCCAAGAAGCAGAAAGATATGCCGAGGAAGATAAAAAAAGAAGATCAGAAATAGACACAAAAAACGAAGCAGAAAATTTATGTTACGCTGTCGAAAAATTAATTAAAGACAACGGTGATAAATTGGAATCTTCAGATAAAGACAATTTGAATTCTAAAATTACTTCTTTAAGAGAGTTATTAAAATCTGACAATATAGATATTAGTAATATTAAAACTCAAATGGAAGAATTACAAAAAGTCATGTACGAAGTTTCAACAAAATTATATCAACAAACTCAACAAAATAATAATTCTCAAGAAAATAATAATAATAATAATAATCAAAATAATAGCACACAAAACGTATATGACGCAGACTTTAAAGAAGTAGATACAGAAAATAATAAATAAAAATAAATAATTATGTACTCAACCCATTTATTTATATTTTATATGTTATATATTTTAATATAAATATAATAAATGGGCTGGTTAGTTTAAAGAGGTGAATTAAAAAATTGTCGGAAAAAAGAGACTATTATGAAGTTTTAGGTATTAATAAAAACGCTTCGGACGAAGAAATAAAAAAATCATATAGAAAACT
>CAYYWE010000047.1:0-6240 GCA_964475315.1 uncultured Eubacteriales bacterium | reverse complement strand
AACCAAAGAACCATGATATTTTTGTGTAATATCACCTTTATATTCTTCGTAACAGTCAAAAATTTGGTTAATAATACCTTTACCATTGGTGTCTGTCAAGAACTCAGATCTATAACCAATTATACCCCTAGATGGAACCCTAAATTCCAGTAGCGTCATGCCACCTTCTTTTGGGATCATGTTCGTCATTTCTGCTTTACGTGCGCCGATTTTCTCTATCACTACACCAACGTAATCTTCTGGTACCTCTATTGATAAAATTTCGATTGGTTCGTGTAATTTGTTGTTTATTTCTTTCATGATGACCTGAGGTCTGGAAACTTGAAATTCGTAGCCTTCACGACGCATAGTTTCTATTAGTATTGAAAGATGCAGCTCGCCACGCCCAGAAACTTTCAAAGTGTCTGCAGAATCTGTTTCTTCAACTCGCATAGATACGTTTGTCTCGACTTCTTTAAACAATCTTTCGCGAATATTTCTCGATGTCACAAATTTTCCCTCGCGTCCAGCAAACGGGCTGTTATTCACCATAAAGTTCATAGAAACTGTCGGTTCGTCTATTTTTATAAACGGCAACGGATCAATATTATTTATATCACATAAAGTTTCACCAATATTTATGTCAGAAATGCCAGAAATTGACACTATTTCTCCAACAGTAGCTGATTGAGTCTCGACTTTTTTTAGACCTTCAAATTTTTAAATTTTACCAATTTTTACTTTCTTTGGCTCTGTTTCAGGCGTACACAAAACTAAGTTTTGATTCTCACAAATAGTTCCTCGTTCTATCCTACCAACGCCGATTCTTCCAACATAATCATCATAATCTATATTTGAAATCAACAACTGTAAACTGCCGTTTATATCGCCAACAGGAGCTGGAATCTCAGAAATAATCACTTCAAATAACGGTCTCAAATCTTCTCTTTTATCCTGCTTGTTAATAAAAGAGTAACCATTTCTTCCTGATGCGTAAACAACAGGAAAATCTATTTGATTATCATCGGCACCAAGTTCTATGAACAAATCTATAACTTCGTCTATAACTTGTTCAGGTCTCGCACCATCTCTATCGATTTTATTTATCACCACAATGGGCTTTTTGCCCAATTTTAACGCTTTTTGCAACACAAATCTTGTCTGTGGCATACAACCTTCAAACGCGTCGACCAATAGTACTACCCCGTCGACCATCATGAGAATTCTCTCGACTTCACCACCAAAATCCGCATGTCCAGGTGTGTCAACAATATTTATCTTAATATTATTATACATAACCGACGTATTTTTTGACAAAATAGTAATTCCACGCTCTTTTTCTAAATCATTTGAGTCCATAACCCTCTCCTGAACAATTTCATTTGAACGAAAAATCCCACTTTGCCTCAGCATCTGATCAACCAAAGTCGTTTTACCATGGTCAACGTGAGCGATAATTGCAATATTTCTTATACTATTATTTTCGCTATTACTGGACATAATATAACACTCTCTTCTATCTTAATATTTATATATTTGACATATTTTAATTTTTTTGAACTTTATTATAATATTTTATTTCAAATTCTCTATTAATTCTTTAAAATTTCCGGAAATATTAATATTAGAACCCAACGGGATGTTGTCAATTATTTCTAAAACTTTATCTTTCATCCAAAAACTTGGCGTGATTTTTAGTTTATAGCCACAACCATTATCCACCATAAAATCTAATATATTTTTATTATTAACAATACAATATTTTGACATTAAATTCATAATTACACCTCCGTGAGTAAACACACATGCCGATGTAATTTTACGAACAATTAAAGAATTAACAATTTCTTCAAAACCTATAAACAATCTAGTTCTAAATTCTTCTAGACTTTCACCATTAGGCGTAGAATTTTCGCAACTGTTTTCTAACCACTTTTTAAAATTAACATCACTAGATAATTCTTTAGTAGTTTTTCCTTCCCAGTCTCCAAAGTTTTGTTCTTTTAAATTTTCATTAATTATAATTTCTTTATCTGGATAAATTATATTAGCAGTTTGTATACATCTTGTTAACGGACTACTATAATATTCTTGTGCTTCAGGGTACTCATAATCTTTTTTTAATAATTCTAATTTTTTCTTACCTTCTTCGCAAACTTTAACGTCCAAAAAACCAGCATACTGACCTTTTAAATTTGCTTCTGTCATGCCATGACGAATTAAATATACATAATAACATTTCATAAAAATTTACCACCAAAATTATTTTAATTTACTTAAACCATCAATAATACTGCTTACAGCTTTTTTGTGGTCACATAAAGCAGCTTGAACATCAGCACCTAGACATTCTGTAGAATTTTCTGCTTTGTTTTCCCATGATGCTATACTTTCTATCATTAAACAAGCATTTTGAGAAAGATACCCTGGAGGGCACAAAAAATTTTTTATTTCTGATAAATCAATTTGTTCATTTTTAGATTTTAAATATTCTTGTATTAATTTTAAAAATTCTGTATATTTACTTATCAATTCTTGAACTTTTGAACTCAAACTAGTTAATTTAGCTTTGTCAATATCTCGCTTCCAATTTTTTAATCCAGTAATAACTTTAGAAATAGGAAAAATACCTTTAACGAGTGTATTCAAAGCATCTTTTTTAAAATTTCTATCACAATAGCCATTAAAAGTTTTCCCAACATTATTCCAATTTTTCAGTGGCTTCAAAATTTTCTCTCCGCTTAATGCTGATTTTTTGTGGGATTCTTGATATACATTTTTAGCTTTTTTTATTAATCCCATTTTAACATCATTCCCTTCGAAAGCAAATTTGTTATTTTTTAACAGAAATTTTCTTCTCAGTACCAGATAACATTCTTTTAATATTATCTTTGTGTTTAAAAATCACTACTAAACTCGTAACTAAAGAAATCACACACGGGACTAAACTGCAGTATCTCATAAAATAAACAGAAATAGGATAAGAAATTGCTGCTGCCACTGAACCCAGAGAAATAATTTTTGAAAATAAAAATAATATCAAAAACACACTAATTAATATTAAAAATACACGAAAATCTATTAACAAAGTACTAGCCCAAGCAGTCAATATTCCCTTGCCCCCACGAAATTTAAAAAAACACGGACATATGTGCCCTAAAACACACATAAATGAAGATAAATATAATAAATACAAATTATCACTATTTATTATATCTAAAATCAATATAGAAATCCACACTGCAAGTACCCCTTTAGCAAAGTCGCCTATAAAAGTTAAAATTGCTGCTTTTTTGCCTAAAGTTCTGAGAGTATTAGTAAATCCGGCATTCCCGCTTCCTAGTTTGCGTATATCTTTATCGATCTTTAACATTTTAGTTACTACTATAGAAGAATTTACACAGCCTATTAAATAAGAATTTACTAATATTATTATAACACATAATGTAAACAATTTTAATTTTGCTCCTGAAAATAAATAATTTATATAAAAATTTTAACTTGAGCGCTTATTTAATTATAAAATATTTTATAAGTGTTGTAAAGTTTTAAAATATATTATTTCGTCCATTCTTTTCTTAAAACACCATTTTTGCTACACCAGGAGACAAATATTTGGTTATTAGTAAAAATTGTACTTAATTTTTAATTTTAAGTACAATTCTTATAAGTTTATAGATATAGATTTATTTCAAATTAGTATTAATAGAGACTAGTGTATTCCTCTACGCTTTTCAAGAGCACGAGCTTCGGCTTCAGCATCCTCTTTTTTATCATAAATTCCGTTACTATGATAAGTAATACCAAATTTACCATCTGATAATCCGACAGATTTCATATCTCCAAAACTATCACCACACCAAAAATCACCGCCCGCATTACTCAATGCATTAATGGCTTGCGCGGCACTATCTTCGGTTGAATATGTTCCTGTATCATCTACTAAATTTACGTATTTTCCATCTGAGGTTTGAGCGGTAGTAAATCCACCAGCAACCCTATCTAATCCATTATCATCTAGTGCTTCCATAGCTGGTGCACTCCCATTCTTATTAACAGTCATTTTAAACATCTCCTTAAATCTTTATAAATTAAAATTTTTAAACAAAAAGCAAAACTTGTGTTTTTTGACAATATTTTGTTTTTTGTTATATGATTATTGTATAGTTTATATATAAACATGTCAACACTTGTTTTATAATAAAAATATTTTTATAAAATTTGTATAATTATTTTTATGTTTTTTTGTATAAAAATATAAAGCCCGTCTATAAAACAGACAGACCTATAAAATTTTTTGTATTTTTTAGTTTATGTCTCTTTTTTCAAAAATAAAGTATCCAAACATTGAAAAAACAACTATAGCCACTAAACATACTATTATACCAGTAATTATAGTATCTTGAGTTATATCAAGAGATAAAAACTTTATACAATAATGACTTGGTAAATATTTTTCTAAAGAAAAATCTTTGATATTAGGTATATTATTAATCAATTTGTCTACAAGAGAAGAAAAAATACGAGAAAATACACCCATAGCTATTAATAAATTTATAGCAACAGTTGATCCACTATTTTTAAATATAAATCCCACCATGACAAACAGACATTGTCTAGAAATTTCTGCCAAAATATATAAACCTATTGTACGAAACAAATCTAAATAATCATTTCTAGTAATGTTATCTCCTATTCCCCAAGCGATAGTGCCTATTATTCCTGAAACTAAAGCACATGCCATAGAATATATCACAACTACGCTAATACCAGAAACTATTTTTGAAAAATAAATAGAAACCCTAGATCTGCCGCTTGAAACCATGTTTTTAATAGTACCATACGTAAATTCGCCGGATACAAACAAAGAAATAAATATCACAAAAAACAAATTGGCACTAGATAAACCATTTTGAAAAGCCACAAGTCCGTTAAATCCAAAATACGAAGCCGGTATAGACGCATATGTAGTTTTCATAACATAAACCGACAATCCAATGTTAAGCACGGACAATAGCATCGCTATAATACCGCAAATATAAAAAGATTTCATTCTAAGTAATTTGTAAAAATCTGCTCTTAGCACACTAAGCAACCTCGTTTCCTCCCTGCATAAGTTGTATAAAATAGTCTTCATAGTCTGCTTCTTCTTTAGTCACAGACTGAATTATAATATTTTCTTTTTCTATACTATTTATAATTTCAAGATATCTATCACTAGAATCATAAATATTAATAACATTATTTTTTAATTCAAAATTATTAATATTTAAATTTTGCGATAATATTTCTATAGTTTTTTCTGGATTATTCACAGTTAACTTTATAACGGGTTTGATTTTTTCTTTTAATTCTTCAGCTGTAATCTGCGAAACCAAAATGCCATTATTAATTACTCCATATGCTGTACACATTTTCGACAACTCACCAAGTATATGACTAGAAATTAGTATAGTAATCCCGACTTGTTGATTTAATTTAACTAGTAATTCACGAAACTCTCTAATCCCCATAGGATCTAACCCATTAATAGGCTCATCAAGAATTAAAAACTCTGGATCTCCAACTAAAGCTAAAGCTATCCCTAATCTTTGTTTCATACCCAAAGAAAAATTTTTTGCTTTCTTGTTTCCTGCAGAATCCAAACCTACTAATTTTAATAATTCGTCAACTACAGTACCATCAGTAATATTTTTTAACATACATTGAACCTGAATATTCTGTCTGGCACTCATATACGGATAAAAAGCTGGTCCCTCCACAACTACACCTATTTTTTTTCTAGCCTCGTTTAAACTCATATCACCAAAAAGTTTTATCTCACCTTCACTTGGACTTATTAAACCAGCTATAAGTTTTATTGCCGTACTCTTACCGGCACCATTGTTACCTATAAACCCATAGATATCAGATTTGCGAATTTTTAAATTTAAATTATCTAAAGCTTTAGTTTTTGAATACACTTTAGTTAAATTATTAGTCTCTAGGACATATTCGCTCATAAGATTCCTCCTCAAATTTACTTTTAATAAATAATAAGTAGATAATAACTAATTAATATTTTTTAGTCAAGTAAAAATAACAATCAAAATATTTTAAGCAATAAACAAAAAACAATAATTAATATAAAAATCAAAGATACATAAAAAATAGGATTTGTTATTATGCTTCTGATTTTATTATAAAATACAAAAATGTAACTTTTTTTAAATTCTTGATTAGATAATAACCATCGTTTCTCGTTTTTTAAAATGGTAATTC
>CAYYWE010000046.1:0-6370 GCA_964475315.1 uncultured Eubacteriales bacterium | reverse complement strand
CGCAAAACTTGCTGGTGGCGTAGCAGTAATTAAAGTCGGCGCAGCGACAGAAATCGAAATGAAAGAGAAAAAATTGCGCATAGAAGATGCTCTTGCAGCAACAAAAGCAGCAGTCGAAGAAGGCATAGTCGCTGGTGGTGGTGTCGCGCTAATTAACACAATCTCTGAAGTCGAAAAAATAGTAAACTCAACCGAGGGTGACGAAAAAACAGGTGCAACTATAGTCTTGAAATCCCTCGAAGAACCACTAAAACAAATAGCTGTCAACGCAGGTCTCGAAGGTTCAGTCATAGTTCAAGCTGTCAAGAGCAAAAACCAAGTAGGCTACGGCTACAACGCTCTCAAAGATACCTATGGTGACATGATAGAGTTCGGCATAGTCGACCCAACAAAAGTTACTAGATCAGCTCTAGAAAACGCAGCTTCAGTCGCAAGTATGGTACTCACCACAGAAGCGCTCGTAGCAGACAAAAAAGAACCTCCTGCACCTGCTCCAGCAATGGGCGATCCTGGCATGGGCGGCATGTATTAATAAAAAATATTAATATGTTTTTAAAATCCCCAGAGAATTATTCTTCTCGGGGATTGTATTTTTGTGTGAATATTTTTTTCATGGGATTTCTTTTTTTGATCTTGATTAAGCTTATTTAGTTATTTCACTAATTTTAAGTTTTATTTTGTTAGGTCTCTCACAAAAGTTAAGTATGGAGAAAATCAAAACAAAACGGGTGGAGTGTTCAATAAATACGTACTTTTTTTGAAACTGAGTGTTGACAGAACAATTATAATTGTGATATAATTAGATTGTAAATTAATTTAAGGAGATAGAAACTATGGTTTTTACAAAAGTAAAGAAAATGTTTTCTTTAGTGATATCTGCAGTTTTATGTTTACAAGTTTTTGCTGTAGATATGTGTTGTCATGCGGCAAGAAATAACAAAGTAGATGTTTTATATGCTACTGATGATGGGTACTTTTTCCCTACGTTAGTCTCGATGCAATCAGCAATTGATGCTATGAGAGAAACTACTTTTTATAACTTTCATGTTATGATTGATGGTAATTTTAGTAATACAGCTAAGTTGAATGAATTTGCAGCCAAAAATAGCGATAAATGTTTGATTAAGATATATGATATGAAAGATAAATACAAAGATTGTTATGGCGGGCGTAACAACTGGCCAGCGTCGATGTACTACAGACTAGACGCACCTGATGTTTTAAATAATGTTAGTAAATGTATATATATAGACGGCGATACGTTAGTTATGGGAGATTTATGTGAGCTGTTTAACACTGATCTAGGTGGTGCTTATATTGGCGGAGTTTTAGATGCATGTATCACCAGACATGCTTCACCGGAAAATCTTACGGAATGTATTAATTCTGGTGTATTGTTAATGGATTTGGAGTCCATGCGGACTAAAAAAATAAATTGGTATAACGATGATAATAGTGAGTTAAAACCATATACTGTATCAGAAGTGATAAAAAAATTCGTAGATTTAAATAATAAAAGTCATACATTTGACCTTCCTGATCAAGATATTTTGAATAAGATTTTTTATCAGACACGTCCTCAAGATGCTGTTAGTCGTAAAAAGTTGTTACCATTAAAGTATAATTTTATGAATAATTTGTTTACAGGTAATGCTTATGGAACCGACGTTGAAGCATTTGATAAGATATATATTAGGACTTTGAGAGATAGTAGTATTAGTTTTGGTAAACACCAACACTGGCCTGAATATACAAACTCAGAGGGGGTGGTTTTGGATTTTGTATGTAAATCTTCTGAAAACAATATTGAAGACGAACGTGGTGTAAAACACTTTAAGTTTAAAAACAACGCTGAAATATTGACTCACACACGCGAGACATATACAGACAAAAACGGTAATACATGTAGCATTAAGACATACAGAGACAAAAACGGTAATACATATAACGCCGATTTTGAACATAATTTCTGGAAAAGCAACATTGAGCATGACAATAATAATTACATAATCGACGCATGTGGAGATATTCATAAAGTAGCGAGAGTAATTGACAAAAATATTTATTGGACAGAAAATGGGATCGAATATTGTATGAAAAAAAGCGGAAATGGCTTTGCTGACGGGTATTGTATTTCGGATACTTCTCTCCGCTGCTGGAAAGATAACGATGGCCAAGATAAATGGATGGATGCGAATGGTTTCGAACACTGGGAGGATAACTCAAATGTTGAACACTTGAAAGATGTCGACGGAAATCTATTTAAACTTGAAGATGGTTTCTGGGTAAGTGAGAATGACAGCAACAAATATTTAATAGATACCGATGGCAATAAATACCAGATAACTGATGCAAGTAACTATTTATTTGATTGTAATGAACACTATTGGACAGATAAATGCGGTATTAGGCATAAGCTGACCTCTGGTAATTGTCACTCAGAGCAATGCCAATGCCCGGTAAACACACGGTATGATAGACACAAAAAAATCAATACCATTCCAAATTTTATGGACCCTCCAAGGCATTTAATTATAGAGAAAATACAAAAAGATTATCCAGTTATTGTACACTTTATATGCGATAAACCCTGGAAGTCAAGATGTAATGTGGAAAATAAAGGCAAAAATAAAGAAGTTTGGGATAATTTGCATAGAAAATGGCACGATACAGCTAGTAAAGTAACAAGTGAATATGGTATAAAATGTGAAACACCGATACAGACAATGTATGTTAAAGAATATATTGAAAAACCGCAAAATAGTATTAAACAGAATTTTAAAGATAATCTCAAATGGATGTTAGGAGGGTCAATGGTAGGGGCCGCACTGTTTGGAGTTGGTTTCGCAGGAGTTAAAAAATTATTTGCTGAAGAATCAAATAATTTACAAAATAACAAGAAAGCTGTAAACAATGAGAAAACAAAAAAACAGAGTGTAGCATTTTAATGCAAAGCCGCACAAACAGCAATAAAAAAGAGCAGAGAGAACGAGCTCAACTCAAAAGGTCTAAAGAAGTCGAAAAAATAGTAAATTCAAGTGAAACAGAATATTAATTTAAAAAAATTAAAATTTCAAGAGCAAATATTTATTATATTTGCTTCTTTTTTTGTAAATAAAAATATGGTAAAATAAAATGTTGGAGATTATTATTTTTGTTAATTAAAGAAAGAGTTTTTATATGATTAATTTTAGTTTTGCAAAAAATAAAATTAAAAAAATAAAGTTAAGTAATTTATTTTATAATAATAAATTTGTAGCTTTGTTTTCTGTTGTAGTTTCTTTTATAATATGGGTAGTGATGGCTTCAAACAGCACTGAAAGTATACCTATTATAATTTCTGATATTCCTGTTGATATAACTTTGTCTGAGAGTGCTATTAAAGACGGTTTAAAAATTTTCAGCGGACATGATATCACAGCTAGAGTTGAAGTAATGGGGAACAGAATGGTAGTTGGGCAATTGACTAAAAATGACATTCAAGTTACGGCACCCCAGGCTGCTAGTACTATTATGTCTCCAGGAAATTATACTCTTGAATTATCGGCTAAAAAAATCGGTATGATAAAAGATTATACTATTGTTCCTGATGTTAAACCGTCTGTGATTACAGTTATGGTGGATAGGTACAGAGAAACTGAGTTTACTTTAGAGCCTCAGATTGAATTTACAGCTAAATCAGGGTGTTTCGTTGGAAACACGGTTTTGTCAAATAGTACTGTAATATTATCGGGCCCAGAAACAGAAATATCTAAAATAAAAAAAGTAGTTGTTAAGGGAAATATTTCTGGCGAGGTTTCTGACCCTATTACTTTGAAGTTACCGATTATTATGTATGATTTTTATGATAAAATTATTACGAGTAACACTATTACAAGCACACATAATGAAATTGAAGTAAATATTCCGGTTTTGACAAAAAAAGAAGTAAATATTGTCCCAAGTTTTAACAATTTGCCATCGGGGATTAATTTATTAGAAGAATACAAAAATATAGTAAAAATTTCTCCGTCTAAACTCGAAATTGCTGGCCCTGAGAGTATAATTTCCAGTTTGAGCACTTTAAATTTGTCTTCTATAGATTTTACATCTCTGGGAACCAAAAATAATAAAATTGTTTTACCAATTAATTTGCCACAAAATTGCCGAAGTCTTAATAATATTTATTCTGCAGAAGTCGATATAGATATGTCTGTTTTTAAGGAAAAAAATATTAATATAAATAGATTCTCATTTGTAAATGCTCCGAATAACAAAAAAATCAAAGTCTATAACGGAAGTTTAAATATAAATATTATTGGCCCGTATAAATCTTTAATTAATTTGAAATCTTCTGATGTTGTCGCGCAAATAGACCTGCAAAATAAAAACGAAAACATAAATTCTATGGAAGTTCCCGTGAAGATACTAATAGAAAATTACAATGATTTATGGACCAATGAAATTTATTATGTTAACATAAATCTCACAGATATACAAGAATAATTAAATGTAATTATATAATTTAAAGGAGATATTATTATAATTTATGAACAGAACACAATCTCGTGAACAAGCTTTTATATTATTATTTGAATACAGTTTTAACTTGAATCCCCCTGAAGAAATTATAGACTCTGCACAAAATATTCGTGAAGAAAAAATTAGTAATTTCACTCTGGAACTTTTTAACGGTACTATTAATAATCTCGAAAACGTAGACAATTATATAGAAAAAAATCTTCGTGGCTGGGACAAAAATAGAATTTCTCGTGTAACTTTAAGCATTTTAAGACTAGCTCTCTTTGAGATTTTATACTCAAAAGAAAACCCAATTAGTGTATGTATTAACGAAGCCGTCGAACTGGCTAAAAAATACGCTCTCCAAGAAGATGCCAGCTATGTTAATGGCGTTCTTGGAGCGGTAATTAAAAGTATCTAATTTTATATTGTATTTTCGTCTATTTTGAATCCATAATCTTTTAACACGTCTTTTACAGTGTCTTCATCGTATGATACTTTACTAAAAAATGGATTTTTCTCAAGCTTCCTTGCTTTATAACGGTGAATGAAATAGGTAAGTTTGTATTGATCTATAGAACCACTCCAACTGAATCTGCCATTTATCATCAATTGTAACGCTTCTTTTAAGATATCTTTTTTCTTGGTTGGTGTTGTATTTTCATCATTGTATTTGGTTGCTAATTTTGTTAGTGATTTTTTGTATTTGGTATCCGAATTCCATTTTTTTGCTAAATTGGCTAATTTTTCAACTCTCTTTTGTTTTTGTATTTTGGCTTTTGCAACAGCTTTACGTGATTTGCCTATGTTAGTAATACAATAGTTAAAAAGCTTCTCTACCTTACTAGACAACATTGTCAGTTGATATTCTGTTATATTGTTTGAATTAAAAGAATCTGTGATTAATTTTTTCGACATCATGGAGCAACCACCAAGATAGTCTAATAATTTATTTTTGTTGTTTTTTCCAATGCAGTTTGTTTTAATATTACCTTCTTTGTCTTTAATATAGTCAGTAATTGGTGTATCGGTTTTATAATTAAGTTTTACTACGGCACTGTTATTTTTAGATTTATCGTTTGAATTAGTAATTTCTTTTGATAGTACTCCGTTAAATCCGTTACCGCCTAGCAATATTATTTTAAGGTTAGATTGAAGTCGTGTAATCAGGCTAAGATTATTTGTATTTTTATCGCCATTATAAATCTTATTTATATTATCTAAAAAATCTTTTCCTTTTAATTTCATAATAGTATTTATTGCTTCAGAAATATCTTTATTGACTGTATCTTTATTGACTGTATCTTTATTGACTGTATTGGATTTTGATTTTAAATTTTCTTCTTTTTGTAATAATTCAATTTGTTGGATACATTTGTTTAATCTTTTTAGTAATTTTTTCCCTTGAGTGCTGCTTTTAAGATGAGTTTTTTTTACACTATTAACAAATTCTTTAATTTTAGTAACTGTATTTTTACAAACTTTAGCATAAGTTTTAGGATCGTTTTTAACTTCTTTCCAATCGATATTTTTTTCGCTAGATTCGCCAGTTTTTTTGAACATTTCGTCTTCAATTGTTTCAAAATTTGCTTTTATTGTTTTTGCAGTTTCGTCTGCGCTTAGTTTATTAAGGTTTTCTATAAAATCTGCACCTGGGCGACGCTTTGGTGTTTTGGAATCTTCTTTTAGTTTTTTATCTTTTAAAAATAATCTTAAAATTGGTGTAGCGGTATCTTTAGCTACAGCGCGTTTAAGTGCCTCACTAATTGCTATATTGAATGCTTGTATAGCTTCATCTAATTCTTTTGACATTATATATCACTCCTATATAATTAATTCGTGAAAATAAAAATTCACAAAAAAATTATAT
>CAYYWE010000045.1:0-6434 GCA_964475315.1 uncultured Eubacteriales bacterium | reverse complement strand
AAATATATTTTTTTATTAATATCTGTCAAAATATTTTTGAATTTCATCAATTTCCCGTGTATTAATTAAAGATAGTAATAATAAAATTCGAGATTTTTCAGCTGTCAAATTATGTGCACAAATTATCTTATTTTTGTTATTCAAGCCTACATTTACTAATCCATTGTTAATTTTAGAAGTGTATACTATTGGATAATTGTTATTTATTAATTTATTTATCTTCAAACACCAATTCTTGCTTACAGTTCCAGAACCCGCACACGCTATTACTAATCCATCAGAATTTTCACAAAAATAATCTAATATTTTTTCGCTCGCACCCAAATAAAAATACACTATGTTCACATTAGGAATTTTATTTAAATTTATATTATTTATATCAAAGTCTGTATTTAAAGTATGTATTTTAGTAGAAATATTATAAAAAAACACTTGATTGTCTCTTATAAATCCCAAAGACCCTAAATCTTTGTGGCTAAAAGCCCCTGTTTTAAAAGTACTAGCTTTTTGAACATCACGAGCACCGTATATACCATCTCCAAAAGCTATTAAAACTCCTTTATTACAAGCTTCTGGACAACTAGCCAATGCTACAGCTTGATATAAATTCAAGCAACCATCAGAACTCAAAGACGTACTAGGCCTCATCGAACCAGTAATAACTACGGGTTTGCTGGTTTTTATTACCAAATTTAAAAAATATGCACTCTCTTCGAGAGTATCAGTCCCGTGAGTAATCACAAATCCATCTATACTACTATCTTGTGAATTTTTGTTTATAAACTCAGAAATTTTAATTAAATTTTCGAAATTCATGTCACAACTGTCTACATTAAACATATCTATATACTTTATATTTGCCAGAACATTAATTTCCGGTATTTTACTTACTAAGTCATTTAATTTTAATTTTCCAGAATCATAATCACAAGTTTTGCCTAATTTTCCTGTACCAGCTATAGTTCCACCAGTTCCAATTATCAAAATATTTTTTTTACTATTACCCATTTTTAAACCAACTCCTTTATTTTATTATATATTATATCTAAAAAAATATTTTGAAATATTATATCATATCCAAAAATTTTATACACTGTGATTATAAAATAAAAAATATGGAGAAAAACGAAACCAAAATCAGTATTTATTTGTTAAAAAAAATTTTTAATTAAAATATTTGTGTTTTTATGATATAATGCTTATAATTTCTATTTATTTGAATTTATATGTGAGGGCACTGAAATGAACGCAGCTTTGCTAGATATAATAGTACTAGGGATTTTTGTGATTTTTTTGTTCTTTGGATTTAAAAATGGTATAATAAAATCGATTTTGGTGCTAGTAAACTTGATAATTTCTAGTATAGTTTCGGTGTTTTTTTCACATTTATGTTCTGTGTTTATATATAATAAAATAGTAAAAAAATTTATTGTAAATCAGATTGAAAATTTGGTTAAAAGTAATAAGATTTTTTCTACGGGAGATTTATTAAAAAAAATACCTAAAGTAATTAGAAAAATTATATTAAATTACGGAATAACACCCTTAAAAATTAGCCATATTATAAATAAAGTAGATAAAAATTACTTGCCGGAACGTATAGCAGAATTATTTAAACCAGGTATTATAAGAGCGATAGAGCCCGTCTTGTGTGTAATAATATTTATTTTGTGTATAATTTTAGGTAAATTTTTAGTAAAAATAAGTTTAAAATTATTCAGACCGAATTTGTTAAAGACTGTAGGAGGAGTTTTAGGCGGAGTATTAGGAATTTTTAAAGCATACATAATTATTTCTGTGTTAATATTTTGTTTAAAAGTTTCTATGCCAGTTATGAATTTAAATTCTAGTGAATTATTGTCTACTAACACTATAAATTCTACAGTAATATTTAAATATATGTATAAAAATAATATTATTTATAAAATAATTTAAAAATATATGAATATAATATTACAGGAGGACGAAGAAATATAAATGAATGTTATAGAACGCATTAAAATTAATTTAAATTTTCCTAATATTTTGAGTATATTTAGAATAATAATTTTGATACCGTTTGTGAAATTTATTTTAAAAGATAATTATATTGTATCTGGATTTATATTAATAATTTCTGGTATTAGTGATATGTTAGATGGAATTATAGCTAGAAAATTTAATCAAGTTACGGATATTGGTAAAATGTTGGACCCTGTTGCTGATAAAGTTACTCTAGTTACTATTATGATATGTGTAAGTATAAAATCTCCAAAAATGTTGGCGTTTATGATAATATTAGTTATAAAAGAAATATTAATGTTAAGTGCTGGAATTATTTTGTTAAAAAATAACAAAAAGCCACCTACTGCAAAGTGGTATGGCAAATTGTCTACCATAATATTTTATGTTTCAGTAATATGTATAATAAGTATAAAAGCTATTTGGAATGTCGATTTTGAAATTTTAAATACTTTTTTGATGGTTTTTACTATGGTATTTATGATATATTCTTTGTGGAGATATTTTGAAATTTTTAAATTAATAATAAATAATAATTACTCAGAAAAATAAAATTAATAAAAATTTAAATTTGAGGTGTAGTGTTATGCTATGTTCGAAGTGCAAAAAAAGAAATGCTATAGTTTTTATGTCCAATAAAGATGACGAAAAAAAAAGTGCTGAGGGTTTATGTTATCCATGTGCAAAAGAAATGGGTCTCGACCCGATACAAAGTTTAATGTCTAAAATGGGGATTCAAGAAGAAGAAGTAACTGAAATGGAAAACCAACTTTCTAGGTTTATTTCTGAGCAACTAGGTGGAGATGCTAGTGAGTTTGAGAAAAAAATGGATTCGTTAAAAGATGTAAATTTTAATAGTGTATTTGGTGATTTAGCAGAGAATTTGATAGAAAAAAATAAAGATCAAGAACATAACACAAGTAAAAGCAAATATCGACCGGAAAACATTAAAGAAGCTATGCAAAAAGTAAAAAAAATGATAGAAAAAGAAGAAAACAGTAAAAAAGAAGCTAAAAAAAGAAGTAAAAGAATCAACAAAGAAGATAATGAAAAAAATACTACAGAAAATAAAAAGGATAATAAAAAAATTGAGCTTGAATTTGTCGATGAAGAAAATCTATTTGGCGATACTGCTGTGCTTCCGGCTATAAAAAATTTGTTTTCTAATATATTGTTCCCAGAAAAAAATGATTTTATAGATAACAATAAAGACAGTTCTGATAGTTCAAAAAATAAAAAAAAACTAAAAAGAAAGAGTTTGGAGTTATATTGTACAAATTTAACTGGTAAAGCTAAAAATAACGAACTTGACAGAATTATAGGTAGAGATCAAGAAATTAACAGAACTATACAGATTTTATGTAGGAGAACTAAAAATAATCCGTGTTTAATCGGCGAGCCTGGTGTCGGAAAAACGGCCATTGCTGAGGGTCTTGCAATGAAAATATATAGTGGTGAAGTCCCATATAAATTAAAAAACAAAGAAATATTTTTGTTAGATTTGACAGCTCTCGTCGCTGGGACACAATTTAGAGGTCAATTTGAAAGTCGTATAAAAAATTTGGTAGAAGAAGTAAAAAAAGATGGAAATATTATTTTATTTATTGACGAAGTGCACACTCTAGTCGGCGCTGGGGATTCTGAAGGATCAATGAGTGCAGCTAATATATTAAAACCTGCTTTATCACGTGGGGAAATTCAAGTAATAGGTGCAACAACTTTTGCTGAGTACAGAAAACACATCGAAAAAGATGCAGCTTTAGAAAGAAGATTTCAGTCTGTCAAAATTGCTGAACCGTCTATAGAACAGACTATAAATATTTTAACTGGCATAAAAGATTACTATGAGAATCATCATAGGGTAAAAATATCTGACAATTTAATCAAAACTCTTGTAATTTTGTCAGAAAGATATATAACTGACAGATTTTTACCAGACAAGTCTATAGACTTAATGGACGAAGCTTGCACTTATAGTGCTCTACATAATTCTGATTTGATAAAATATGACAAAATTGCTTTTGAAATAGACAAATTAAAACAAACGGAAGAACAGATATTATCTGAAACTGAAACTAATAGTTCTGCAGAAGAAAACACTAAAGACTATGAGTTATTAGCCAAAATAAGATGTAATTTGGCAAAAAAACAGGAGGAATTAGATGAAATTGCTCCAAAAGCTCTAGGAAAATCGGTGACTATTTCTGATATTTCAAGTGTCATAGAACTTTGGACTGGAATACCGTCTACAAAAATTCAAGAGCGTGAATTTGGGAAGATAAAAACTTTAGAACGTAAATTAAAACAAAAAATAATTGGTCAAGATAACGCCATAGAAGAAGTCTCGGCGGCTATAAGAAGAAGTCGAGTTCAAATTGGTCCAAGAAGACGTCCGTCATCGTTTATATTTGCAGGGCCGACGGGCGTAGGGAAAACGGAACTAGTGAAAGTTCTTACAGACGAGCTTTTTGACACTCCAGATTCTTTAATAAGACTAGACATGTCAGAGTATATGGAAAAACACTCCTCTGCAAAGATCATAGGCACACCTCCAGGTTATGTAGGCTACGACGAAGCAGGACAATTAACAGAAAAAGTCAGACAAAGACCATACTCTGTGATTTTACTTGACGAAATCGAAAAAGCACATCCAGATGTTATGAATATTTTGCTTCAAGTTCTAGATGAAGGACATATTACTGACTCTCACGGCAGAAAAGTAAATTTTGAAAATACCGTTATAATCATGACTACAAACGCAGGAAGCAATAATAATTTTAATACAGTAGGTTTCGGAAAAAATTCACAGGAACTTTCCAAAGAAAAAACTTTGAAATCTCTTAGAGAATTTTTAAAACCTGAATTTATTAGTAGACTTGACGAAATTATAGTATTTAATAACTTGACAAAGCAAGATTTTGCGCAAATTGCAAAACTTATGCTCGAAGAATATGTTAATTCACTATTGGAACATAATATTAGTTTTTCTTATGATAATACTTGTCTAGAGATACTCGCTGAAAAATCTTACGGTAAAAAAAGTCGGGCTCGTGATTTGAGACATTTACTACGTAAAGAAAATGAACATAAAATTTCGCTCGAAATTATAAATAATTCTAGTATTAATTCTGTATTTTTAACTTCTGAAAATAATAGTATCAAATTAATAATTAAATAAGTATTTAGTTATTTAGGAGTAATTTAGTATTCATGATATGCCCCAACTGTAATTTCGAAGAGACAAAAGTTCTTGAGTCCAGATGCTCAGATGATGGTTTAAAAATTAGACGAAGAAGATTTTGTGAAAACTGTTCAAAAAGATTCACTACCTATGAAGTAGTAGAATATGCGCCACTTATAGTAGTCAAAAGAGATAATTCACGTGAAAAATTTGAAAGAAAAAAATTGTTTTCTGGGATATTGAAATCTTGCGAAAAACGTCCGGTTTCAGTATCCCAAATAGAAAATATAGTTCAAACTATAGAAATAAACTTGCAAAATTCACTTGAACGCGAAATATCTTCTTCGTATATAGGAGAATTATCAATGAAAGCACTCCGCGAAATAGATGAAATAGCTTACATTAGGTTTGCTTCAGTCTATAAAGAATTCAAGGACGTACACGAATTCATGAACGAGCTTAAGAATTTTCTAGACGAAAAAAAATGACATATATTATGACAAAATAAATTTTAGAATTTTAGTGCATGTTAAGACATTATTTTCGTTGATTGCACTAATTTTTTTGTGCACTTTTAACTATTTGTAATTTTTCTAGATTATTATAAATTGTGAGTATTAAGAGTTTTCTATATGTGTGTGAGTGAAATTTGTGAGTTAGCAGATTAGACATCACACAAAATTAAATATACTTTTTTGTAATTTTTGATTAGTTATTTATAGTAAGTTTTGATATTTCTTTTGCACAGTTATTACAAATACTTTTTTGATTAATATTATGTTCAGCATTTTTTTGAGAACAAATTACACAAGTGTTGTTGACTTTATGTTTTTGCAAAACTACTCTGGTATCTTCGACACTAATGTCTAGTGGATCACCAGGGTTGATATTAAGGTTTCTGCGAAGTTCAATAGGCAAAACTACCCTGCCTAATTCATCTACTCTTCTGGATAAACCGGTGTATCTTGACATTAAAAAATAACCTCTTTCTAGTTTTTTTAACTTGATATTTTAATATATAGAAATAAAATCTCGAATTACAATAAAATTTTATAAGTTATCTCGTTTTTTGTCAATATATGTATTTTATTGTCGCAAAATGTCGAATATTCTCTAAAACATATTACAAATATATATTTTATATAATATTATATAAATTTTCAAAAAAATAAGAATACTTGTCATATTTTTTGATAAATATTACTAATAATAAAATACAATTTAAAGTACATTTTTCAAAAAAATAATTATT
>CAYYWE010000044.1:0-6497 GCA_964475315.1 uncultured Eubacteriales bacterium | reverse complement strand
CCCACCAGCTGGCGCAGCTTTTCCAGCTGAAAAAAAATAAGACATTGCAAGTGCAAAAACAATAAGTCTTGCAAATTTTAACAATTTTATAAAATTAGGCGATTTGCTATTTAATTTGTTAAATCTTTCAAGCATAATAAATATCTTCCCTCTTATCCAAAGTTTATCCTACGGTTGCTCCTATAAGTGCACAAGCTGCTACAACTCCGCAAACTGCGAGTACGGCACTTTTGGGACCTAGTAACGCAATCTCTTCTTTTCATGGCAATTCTGCTGCTGTTGCTCCAACTGTAGCTGCACCTGAGAGGGCTCCTTCAGCTACCGCACCAGCTGTAATTGCTGTTCCTGCTTTTGCTGCGGTTACAGCAACTCCTATCGCATTGCACCCAATAAATGGACTACACCGTTTTATTTCCACATTTCCGTTCGCTCTAATGCGATTAACTAATTCGCCGTTTTTAAATATACTAAAAGAATTATTTTCACTAGTATATTCGTAAACATCTCCATTCACTGTGCTTGTTGCTTTGATCGGACTTAAAACATTCACTCATACATAATTCGTATACATCACACCAGCGCAAAATACTGCCATGATTGTATTTAAAGATTTAAAATGATTTTTTTGTGTATCAACCAACCCCAAAAATATATTCGTTAAACTTTTACCAATTAACAAAAAGAAATTCAAGATAGATTTATAAACTTTGTGAACATTAACCTAATTTTCTGTTTTAAAAGCATTTTTTTATGAAATATAAAAAACATTAAACCTTCTGCAAAATCAAGACAAGAGCCGATAACTGCAAATAGCATAGATTAAATTGAATCCAAGAACTAGGACATCATCTCCATTCAAAATGTGTCTAGTAGCAGCATTAACTGCTATTGTTGGTGTTAGCATATCCATAGCTTACAAGTTAAACCGTATCGATATGGTTAAAAGTTGTACATTTAGAAAACCAAACAATTAAAATTGGATTAAACAAACATGAGCTCAAAGAAGAAAGAAAAACAAAAGAAAAAACGATAAAAATAAGAAATCAGCAAAAAACAATTTTAAAAAAATCCAAAGCATAGTTTTAGAAATAGATCGTTTTTGTGAAAATAAAAAGCTTGACTTTTATAAAAAAACAAATTACAATTATAATAAAATATTAATTATTTTAGGAGTTTTTTTATGAAAGAAAGTTTTAAAAAACTGTTTTCAGTGTTGTTTTCTGTTATGACAGTTTTGCCTATGATTAATTTTAATCAAAAAGTTAATGCTACTGATGACATTACCAAAATTGTATTTGTAGGGGAAGAAAGTTGTGGCAAAACTAAATTAATTAACAAATTAATTGGTAATTCAAGTAGTACACAAACTGAACAAAATACAGATTGTAGAAGAATAGCTTTAGACTCACAAATTTTTGAAATAAATGAGTTACATAAAGAAGACTCACCGGAATATTATGAAAACGCCAAAATAATAGTTGTGTGTATTCCAAAAGATTTTGGTAACAGCAATGTTGAAGATTATTTTAAAAAAATCACAAAAAATATTAAAAATAAAAACTGTAGACTTTTGGTTTGCATGACGAAATGTGATAATGGTAAAGATAGTGTTGATATTTTTGGTTTAAAAACTAATGTTAAAAATGCTATAAAAGAAGAATATTGTACTAGTGATAACAATAGTATAATTAAATTTGAGAATAAAAAAATTATATATACAAGCGCTGATCAAGACATTGGAGTTAACGATTTAAAAAATAAAATATTTGGTAAAAAATTAGTTTATAATAATTATAGTTCTAAGATTAGTTCTGGCGTTGATCTTGATTTTGGGTCTATAGTGTGTTTGGCGTCATTAACGTATCTTAGTTACGAAGTAGTAAGAATTTGTTTTTTTAGTAATAAATCTAAAATTAAAGAACAGGAAATTAATATTATAAAAAATAAAAAGAAAACAAAAAGTAGAATTTGCAAAAATAAAGTCCGGTGTTAAAAACTGATTTTTTAATCTTAACTTATATAATAAAATATTATATAATAATATTAATTTAAGTTAATGGAGATAAATACGGTAATTAAACTAAAAAAGATCTTTTGTTTTTTAGTAAGTTTGGTTTTTTTGAGTTCCGTAAATAATTTAAATGTGTTTGCTAATAAAATACATAAAGTTTTAATATTAGGTGAAGACTGTAGTGGTAAAATGAATTTGTGGAAACGTTTTTGTGGCTATGAATTTGATGAACCTTACAGCAATGACAAAAAATACAAACAAGGAGGTGGGTGCTTATCATCTGATGGTAGTTTATCGATAAATGCTTTTCATGATGAGACTCATTTAATACCAATCCGTATTGAAGATCTCGATCTTTCTAAACCAAACCCAAAATTTACATCTATGATGGTAACGGGTTTTGAAGATACAGAATTACTAATTATTTGTATAAATTCACAAGACAAAAGTTTAAACACAAGTAATATATATAGTTATGTTCAGAAATTTGCAAGATATATTAATAATCCAAGATGTCAAATTTTACTATGTGCGACAAAATGTGATTCTGAACCGACTGAAAAAATACAAAATATTATGAACAAAGCGGTAAATTCAGAATACAGAATTGATAATGGTACGTATATTAGTCCTGTACAGAAAATTTTGTATACTAGTGCCAAAAATAATACAGGTATTCAAAAACTAAAAGATACTATAGCTGAAATATTTAGTAAAAAAACAGATATTAATCATGTTCACACTACTAAAAATCAAAACAAAAATACTAGTACTAATACTTATACTCATAAAAAACCAGAAAATAATATACAAAGCGAAGAAAATAAAACACAAGATTCAAACAGTAATAGTTATAAAAATAGTATTAAAAATTTTGTTGTTAATAATAAAGAAATATTATTTGGAGGAGCTTTAATATCTAGTGTAATTTATGTTGGATATAAATTATTCACAAGTAACTCTGAAAATAACAAAAATAATAGTAAAATTAAGAAAATAAATTATAATAAATTTGATTATTAATATTTCTCAAGTCTAGAGGATCTAGAGATAGACAAAATTATACCCATCTGTGCGAGCAACATCATAAGAGATGTACCACCATAGCTAAAAAATGGCAAACTGATACCAGTGTTGGGAATAGTGTTGGTAACAACTGATATATTGAGTATAACTTGTAGACCAACTTGAGCTATTAGACCTATGCCCAATAACATACCAAATTTGTCCTTGGCACGAATAGAAATTAACATGCCACGCCAAATTAATAGTGCAAAAAGTAATAAAATTATAACCGCGCCAATAAATCCTAACTCTTCACAAACAACTGAAAATACGAAATCGTTTTGTGGTTCTGGAATATATAAGTATTTTTGTCTAGAATTTCCCAGACCTAGACCTAATATTCCGCCTGAACCTATGGCGTACAGTCCCTGACGAGTTTGCCAAGTATCTACACCTGAAGTATTAAACGGATCGAGCCAACCTGCTATGCGGTTGTTTGCATAAGTTAGTTTATCCGTAAAAACTACTAGATATATTAAAGCTGAGGCTATAGCTCCTATAACCATACCAAACCATTTAAGTTTTACTCCGCCGATAAATAACATACCTGCTGCTAGTAAAACTACTATTACTGAACACGAAATATGTGGTTCAAGAGCTAGTAATATTATAGTCGGTGCGAGAATTATTAAATACGGTAATATTCCGTATTTAAAAGTACTCATACGGTGTAAGTTTAAATTTATGAAATGCGCAAAAGATAATACTATAGCAAACTTAGTAATTTCTGAAGATTGAAAACTAAAAGATCCTAGTTGTATCCATCTATGTACACCATTTATAGGTGGCATAATTAAAACTATAATTAATAACAAAAAAGACAAACCTAAAATTGGTACAGCCAATTTTCTGAACACATGATAGTCTATATACGAAACCCCTATCATAGCACAAACACCTAAAACAGCGAATACCAATTGATTTTTAATAAAATAAAAACTATCTTTTTTGTGCAAATAATAAGCATTAGGATAACTTGCTGAAAACATCATAATTAGACCTATTATTAATATAGTAATTACCAAAAACAAAAATGGTATATCTAGACCGGATTTTGTTAAATTTTTTAAAAAATATCTTAAATCAAATTTATTTTTTTTTATGTTATTTTTGGTACTCATACTTTTTTCAGCTCCTATTTTTATTTTATATTTATAATATATTTTTACAATATTTTATTTATAATTAATTAATAAAACTAGAGATATTATTCCTAACACAATAGTAGCCAAACTAAAAATTACACAAATTTTATTCTCGCTCCAACTTGATAATTCAAAATGATGATGTATAGGCGTCATTTTGAATAATCTTTTGCCATGAGTTAATTTAAAATACAAAACTTGAAGTATTACTGAAAACATCTCGAGTATATACACAAAAGAAATTATAATTAATATAATATGTAGATTCGATGCAAAACCCAAAGCACAAATTATACCACCCAAAAACAAAGAACCTGTATCACCCATAAATACTTGTGCAGGATGTAAATTCCAGAACAAAAATCCTAGACAACTTCCAGCTAGTGCTGTAGCTTCAAGACTTAGACCGTACATATTTAATATATTTGTCATAATCATAAAAAATATAAATATAAAAAAAGCTACTGAGCCACACAGGCCATCTATGCCATCTGTTAAATTAGTAGCGTTTACTATGCCTACTGTAATTACGGCAAAAATAATATAATAAAAAACACCTAAATTCACAGTTCCATAGAACGGAATGTAAACTTCAGTTAAATTATTATTATTACCAAAAGTTATTTTATTTACAGCATAAATACTTAAAAAATAACAAATAACTACGCCAAACTGTAAAATTAATTTTTGTATAGGAGTCAAACCCTGGTTTTGTTTTTTAGCGACCTTAACATAATCATCTATAAAACCTATAGCACCATAACCTAGAGCCATTATTAATCCAGAAAAAATTTTTGTTAACATTAATGGAGTTTCACAAACTTGTAAATTATTATTTATATCTGAAATTTTGTAATATAATATTATAGAAATTATAGTACTAATTATGCTAGAAATTATAAATATAAAGCCACCCATAGTAGGCGTACCCTGCTTGTTTTTATGCCAAGACGGCCCTATTTCTAATATAGTCTGGCCGTATTTTATTTTAACTAAAATTGGAATTATAAATTTTCCTAATACTAAACTAGTAAAAAAACTTAATCCTGCAGAAATTAATATAGAAATCCCGTAACTATTCAAATTTAAAGTCCTCCTGTATTTTTTTATTCTTTAATTTTAAATATTATTATTTTTTTTAATAATAAATTTAATCTCCTGAAGAATCTGTATGTACAAAACCTACCGTTATCACCGTACCTTTCGGGACTATAGTATTTTCTGAAATATTTTGGGTACTTGCTATAGCCCCTGATTTTTCTAATTTTATTCCAGATAAATTTATATTTAAACCCAATTTTGAAGCTGTAAATTTGACATCTTGTACTGACATTCCTGTAAAATTCGGGACTTTTACTTCTGAGGAGCTTTTTGAATCTGTATGTATCACAACTGTGCTTTCTTTGGGAACATGAACTCCAGGATCAGGAATTTGTGAAATAACTTTATCTTCCTTGCCCAATATAGTAAATTTTAAATTCAAAGAATTAAGTATATTTTTGGCTTCATTAATATTTTTACCTAAAATATCCGGTATAACAGTATCTATTTTTTCGAGTTCTTCATCACTGTAAATTTTTTCTATACCCATATACGGCAAAATATCTTGCATAGCACGCGCAAAAGCTGGTGCCGCTACTATACTGCCATAATATTGTCCACCTTTTGGAGTATCAAAAAACACCAACATGACTATTTTAGGATCATCAGCCGGAGCAAAACCACAAAAAGAAGAAATATAATCTTTTTGACCTTTAGCTGAAAGACCTATTTTTTCTGATGTACCAGTTTTTCCAGCAACTCTAAATCCGGGTATATAAGCATTTTTTGCTGCACCATGTGTAGCATTTTCATGTAACATTTTCGAAACTCTTTTAGCTGTTTGCTCGGAAACAGCATTTCTTTTTATAATTGGCTCTATTTTTTTTATAATATTATTATTCTCGTCTAAAATTTCTTTTACTATATGTGGCTGCACTATTTTCCCGCCATTTGCAATAGCAGCAGCTGCGACTGTCATTTGAATTGGAGTAATACCAAAATTTTGTCCCATAGAAGCAACACATAAATCTATACTAGACATACTTCCATCACAGTTAAAAAACAAGTCTTGTGACTCCCCAGGTAAGTCTATACCGGTTTTACTGTGAAACCCAAAAGATTTATAAAATTTAAAAAAATTTTCTGCTCCTATTCTTAATCCAAGAGTTATAAAAGCCGGATTGCATGAGTGACATAGCGCTTCTACAAAATTTTGCATACCATGTCCAGTTCTT
>CAYYWE010000043.1:0-6548 GCA_964475315.1 uncultured Eubacteriales bacterium | reverse complement strand
GGACCCATTTGGTTAAGTTGATTCTGCGGTTGTGGCATAAAACCACCATTCTGGTCCATTTGGTTAATCTGAGTCTGCGGCAGCGGAGGCATCACGATAGTAAAAAGTGACTGTGGCGCCACTTTTTTAAACATTACCAATAACTGTACCAATCTATCCGTGGCTGCCTTGAACTTATTGCTATTATTATATTTTTCACACAATAGTTTAGAAACACACTTGGTTAATTCAACTGCCAAATCCATACAGTTGCAACAGGACGCCTGCACCATCCCATTATTATCACCATACAAATCAAGAATTGATTGCGCACTTAAAATTTTTTGATCACCATGTTTGTACTTTTCACTTATCTCTTTAGTAATGACGGTGTTTTCAAAAAATTCAGAACGTTGACTAATAAACGCACCTAAACTTATAGTACACGTAGTACAGTTAATGGGCGTAGAGTTCATGTGAAGCGCTATATTTACAATATCCAATAATATTGTTAATATGTCATTGAACTGGTTGTACTCGCTTGCCAATATGTTATAAATTTGAGTAAAAAAATCAAGGGATTTAGTAGTAGTCATCGCGTTCTCAAAACATAATGTCTTGTTCTTCAATGCCTCCACCTGCTTAGTTTGCGTATCTAATTGTTCATTCGCCTTAGATAAGTCATTCCGCACTTGTGATAACTGTCGTTGAGCTTCATCGCCACTTTCTAACGTTTCTTTCAACTTTTCAATTTCAGCATCATTATCATTTTTAACAGAACCACCAGGTTGCTTCTTAAGTTTTTGAGCTAAACCTTTAGATTTTTCTTGTTCTTCTTGTAATTGTTTCTGCAAATCAGCTTTTTGCCTCGGATTCAAAACAAAAGTGTTCAATATTTGAGTCAAACCAGCTCCAGTTATTAACAAACTTCCAATTTGAGCAAAATCAACAGGCAACCAAGATGACTTTTTATTTTGATTATTGGCACTGGGCTTTGAAATACTTAGAGCAGCTGGTTTTAGTGGCATCTTATTTTTATTATCTGTAATACTGTTTGATTTGTTTTCCGCTTTTGGGTCAATTTTTCGCGCGACGACTTGACTCTTAGGCTGCTCTTTAACCGTAGGCGCGACAGCAGCAAAACTCCGTATAAAATTGGGGTTCATAATTAATCCGGCTAACGTTACAGCACTGACTTTCTTAAACATGTTCATATAGAAAATTACTCCTCCTGAGGCGAATTCTAACTCTTCCTCATTAATATTTAATGATCCTAAAACCTTTTTGTTTCAACGTATTTGCGATTTTTTAGAATCTATAATAATTATAATTTGTTTAAACAAAAATGTCAATAGTTTTCTCATAACTAAAAATATATTCTAAACTAGTTCTACCTCCCTCAAACGTTTCTCTTTTATACTATTCACATACAATTTTTTATTTTTTAAAACAACGAGTGTAAAAAAAATAAAAATATATTTGCAAAAAATAACAAGTAAATATATAATTAAGTAAATATGAAAAGCCAGTAGGTAGAAGTTGTATTTATGGAGATAATTAGCGGCATTGTCGAAAAAATAGCTTATACGGACGAAGAAAAAAATTTTAGTGTTATAAAAATTAATAGTAAAAATTATAAAGAATTAGTCACACTCGTAGGGAATATAAGTAATATAAATATTGGCAGCGTGATTAAAGCTGAAGGAAAATGGTCTATAAATTTAAAATTTGGAAAACAATTTAATATTTCCAGATGGGAAGAAACTTTACCCACTGATTGTGATAATATTGAAAAATATTTAGGTAGCGGGATCATAAAAGGTATTGGACCAAAATATGCGAAGTTAATAGTTGACTGTTTCGGGAAATATACTTTTGATGTGATAGAGAATTCACCTAATGAATTATATAATGTCCCAAAATTAGGCAAAAAACGTGTAGAATTAATAATTAAAAGCTGGATTGAACAAAAATATATTAAAAACTTAATAATGTTTTTACAAGAAGCAGGCGTAGGAATGTCTATGGGGCAAAAAATATACAAAATTTACGGAAAAGAAAGTTTGACAAAAATTAAAGAGAATCCGTATAGATTAATAGACGAAGTATACGGCGTTGGTTTTAGAACAGCAGACTTAATAGCACAAAAACTGGGTTTTGATAAAGAATCTTTTGGAAGATGTCGAGCCGGAATTTTTTATGTCCTAGAATATTTTGCTAATTCCGAAGGGCATTGTTATTTGCCCTTTGAAGAGTTAATAAATAAAAGTTCAAAAATATTAAATATAGAAGATAATAAAATTATAATAACATATGATTATTTAGTAAAAAATAACGAAATTGTACTAGATGATAACAAAGTTTATTTAAAGCCGTTTTTTTATTCTGAGACTGGTTTGGCAAAGAGAATTAAAAGCATATTAAATTTTCCAAGATTTGAAAAATATGATGAAAATTTAATTAATCAAGAAATAATTAAAATACAAAAACAAAATAATATTATTTACGACGCTGACCAGGTTATGGCTATTAAGACTGTCATGAATTCGAATTTTACTGTTATAACAGGTGGTGCAGGTGTTGGAAAAAGCACAATAGCAAAAGCTATCGTAGATATTTTTTGTAACCTAGATAAATGCGTAATCTTAACGGCTCCAACAGGACGCGCAGCAAAAAGAATGACAGAAGTTACATATCTCGAAGCAAAAACTATACACAGATTACTTGAAGCACGAAAAAACTCTGGATTCAACAAAAACGAAGAAAATAAAATTATAGGAGACGTTTTAATAGTCGACGAATCTTCTATGATAGATTTGATTCTGTTTTATAATCTGTTAAAAGCTATCCCAGATAACATAAATATAATTTTAATAGGCGATGTCAATCAGTTACCATCTGTAGGCCCAGGTAATATACTAAAAGACATAATTAATTCTAATATAATCCCAGTTATTAAACTTAATAAAATTTATAGACAAGCTATGACGAGTAATATTATTTTAAATTCACATAAAATTAACAATGGTAAAATGCCGGATCTAAATCACGCTAAAAATTCTGATTTTTTTTACATCCAAGAAAACAACCCAGAAAAAATATTAAATATAATTGTAGATTTATACACTAAAAGACTTCCAAAATATTACAAAATTAACCCTATTTCAAACATACAAGTTTTAAGTCCCATGAAAAAAGGGATTCTAGGTACAGATAATTTAAACAAAACACTCCAAGAAAAATTAAATAAAAGTCAAACTAGTATTAAAAGAAGCGCTACCGAATTTAAACTTGGTGACAAAGTAATGCAAATAAAAAATAATTATGACAAAGATATTTTTAACGGTGATGTTGGAAAAATATGTAATATAGACGCAAACAACAATTTGGAAATCAATTTTGATTCACGTATTTTAAAATATAATATTACTGAACTTGATGAAATTACTCTCGCGTATGCCTGTACTATTCATAAATCTCAAGGGGCGGAATATCCTATAGTGATCCTCCCTATAAGCAATTCTCATCACATAATGCTTGAAAGAAACTTGTTTTACACAGGTATCACGCGTGCAAAAAAAATTTGTATCTTAATTGGAGAACAGCAAGCTATTAGCTATGCTGTCAGAAATAACAACTCCAAATTAAGATATACTTTTCTTGAGCAAAGACTAAATATTAACATATAAAAGTCAAATTATTTAAAATCAACCCTGCCACCTTCTAACAGTTTTTTATACATAGTCGAAAGTTGTGAAAAAGCTGCGTAATGTTGTGTATCACATGCAATATCAATGTTTATCCTGTAGTCCTGGAACAAATTATATACATCATAAAAATTTTGTGAACTATCTAATCTAGCTAAAATATTTTGTGCGTTCAAATTAGATTCTTTGCTTTTTTTTAACAAATAATTTTCATCATATATACGAATTAACCTAGTTGCATATTTAAACATTACTTCAACAGCAACACCCAATACATCTTTGTCGGTAGCATATTTATCAAGATAATACCATCCCCAATTCTTATCTTTCGCCACCATTGTTTTAGAAAATCCGTTTACAATGTTTTTTATTTCTGAAATTAGCTGTTTTTTCTCGTCACAACTGGTCTTTTCTTCAAAATACTTTGTTATCTTTTTAGAAATCTCCTCTATACTAGTAAAATTTTCCTGTACAAAATTAGAAATTTTATAAGTATCAATTTTTTCTTCTATTTTTTGTCTTAAATTACAAATCTGAACTATTAAATTTCCTTGTATAACATCAACCTCTGCACTTTCTAAATTTATCTTACTATGATCAATTCTATATTGTGATGTTTCACGGTTTGTGACGCTCTGACTATCTTTTGAATCACTTTTTGTGCAAGTCTTAAACAAAGTTAAAATGACCACCGCAGACAAAACTCCACCTGCTACCCATAATGGAGTATCAACCTTAAATGACGTCTTCAGTTCATCTACAAATCCGTACTTTTTACTTCTTGTTTCTGATGGCGAACCCAGCCCCACACATGCTTGTGGGAACATGCACAAACAGGCCAAAAAAGCTTCGAATTTACTTAACATTTTTTTATTTTTCATATTAAACTTATCTCCTACATTTTCTAATCTCATATTTATTATAAACACTAACTTCAATTTTGTCAAGCATAATAATTTTTATATTTCTTTACAACTTATTAATACAAAAAGTGCCCCTATATTTTTAGAGCACTGTTTTATAGTATTATTAAATTTTAAATATCTCAATTATTATTCGCAGCTTGTTCTGCAACTTTAGCTTCATATTTTTTGCTTAAATTACACACTGAAGCAAACCAAATCAGAGCAGTAGAAACTGTAAGTACTGCGATGGTTACTATATGGTCAAGAAGCGTAGAGCCGGCAGCTATAACACTCATTAAGAACATTTGAATTGTAGAGGCACCAGCTTTCCCTGCACGTCCACCGATAACTTCAACTGCTGCTTGACCTTTAGTTCTGGTATCATCGTCGAGCGGTAAATAAGCCATATTTTTAGTTGCATCAAATAGACAATACTTAACACTCTTACATAATGCATCATTAACTAGACCAAACCATGTTGCTAAAGCCATGTAGCTTATACCAAAAATTGTTGGCGAAATAAATTCACCGTATAACACTATTCCGAAAAACAACCCGCCACCGATTAAAAATATCATAGCAGGAATAAGTGCAGAAGTCTTCCAAGAAGTTTTTCTTAAAATATTTTGACCAACAAAAGAAGCCAATATAGTCAATATTCCGATTGACATTGACAAGTTTGCCATCATATCTGAAACTCCGCTTGCTCCAGAAACAAATTTATCCGTATATTTTTTCCACACAACTTCAAAGAAATTAATTCCTACACCATAACACACAACTATAGCACAAATCATGAGTAAGTACGGCGATTTAAACAATATTTTAATACCGTCCATCATGCCGACTTTGCCTTTTTTCTTTTTGCTCTTGACTTGTGTCGGATCATATAATTTCGGATCTCTAAGTACAACAGAATTAATGTAAGAATACATCAACATAGTTGCTATTCCGAAAGCTACACACACCCATACACAAACATAAATATGCGCATCTCCACCAAGTTTCGCAACCATTTTTAACAATCCGCCTGAACAAAATACCCCTATATTGCCAATTACTGAATATAAAGCAAAAAATCTTTTGACTTCATTTTTCATAGTTACTTCATACGCAAATTGCCAGAACAAAGAAGAAATCGCCATGGTCCCCCAAAGCTCAGACAAGACATAAAATAAAGTAAACGACCAGTTAGTTAAACATGGTATAATCCAATAAAAAAATTTAGGCCAACTCGCTTGCATAGCTTTGACTGTAGCTTCACTAGCATGTATAATATCTCTATTTGGATACAAAAATAATAAAAATATAACATAAAACGCCATAAACGACGATACCATTATATAAAAAGTCTTTTTAAACCCAAATTTGTTAATTAAAGCAGTGTATAAAATAACAAGCAACACTGCTGCTGGCATGACAAACCACAATTTTAACTGTGGAACAAGCTCAGCACCACCGCATACTGCAACTTTTCTAACCAAAGAATCTTTTAAGTCTCTTACCATTGTATAAACAAACAATATAAAAAACATCAAAAAACTCATCGGCAAAAATTTTTTCAACTCATAGCCATGAATTGGCCATAACAAAGATTGCAACTTGCCAAACTCCGGCTTTTGAGATGAACTCTGTGTTGTTTCACTCATCGTAAAAACCTTCTCCTTTTTAATTTTATAATAATCAAATCCGCACGCATAAATTTTTCACATAACTTTAATTACTATTTATCACCACTCTTCCAAAAAGTCAAATTTTACATAAAAATAAATATGCTTTTCTAATAACTAATTATGTGCACAGACCATAATAACACATTATACAAAATTTCGCTATTATTTTTCTACACAAATATAAATTTAATTTTTTAGCCAATATCTTTAATATATACCATTCAGCCAATTAAAACAATTTTTATGTATTTTTAATATAAATTTTAATAATATTATTATTTTTG
>CAYYWE010000042.1:0-6583 GCA_964475315.1 uncultured Eubacteriales bacterium | reverse complement strand
AATTCTTTTCTAGTACAACATCTGGAATCTTGTTCTTTAAAGACTATTTGTCATATGTCAATAATATACATACTTATTCTATGGTATATAATTTTATGTACATGATTCCAGAATACACAATTACTGTTCTAATATTTAAAAAAATAAATTTAGACAATTTTTAAATTTGGGTCACAAACTACATTTTGTGTGACAAAAACTTTATTATTTTCTATATGAAAATTATAAATTATTGGTATATCAAACTTTTCTAATACGTCAAAACATACATTTAATAAGTGATCTTCTGACACCTTACTAGAACTATGTGTTAAACTTCCTATTATAATTCCTGAAATTTTATTTAATTTTCCAGACAATTTTAATTGCCAAAGTATTCTGTGAATCGCGTAGTCATATTCATCAACTTCTTCAAAAAACAAAATTTTATTTTCATAATCAGGCTCATACGGAGTTCCAATTAAAGACTGTACTAAACATAAATTTCCACCAATAACTTCACCTTCTACTACAATGTTTTTGTTATTTTTGTACAACTTAAATTCAGAGTCATCATCAATATTTTCAAGTTCAAACTCTGATTTAACATTCATTAAAATATCAAATAAATTATCAAAAGTTTTTTCTTCTTGATAATTTAATGTCGCACCAACCATAGGCCCATGAAAAGTCACTATTCCAGATTTTTCAAAAAGTGCCATTTCTATTGCAGTTTCGTCACTAAACCCGACAAAAATTTTTCTATTTTCTCTGAACTTTTCATAGTTTATTTTATCGAGAATGTGCGCAGAACCGTATCCACCCCAAAAAGTGAAAATAGCTTTAATTTCAGGGTTTTCAACAGCTTTATTAAATAAATCAGCACGTATTTGTTCCGTTCCGTCACCGACGCCTAACAAACTGGTCTGAAAAGACTCGTTGTAAACAACTACTTCAAAGCCACGTTTTTTTAGATTATTTACAACTATTGGCAGTCTTTTTTTAAAATTTTTTTCTCCATATTTACCCGTACGCGATGGCTCAAGTATACATATTTTATCACCATAATTTAGTTTTTCAGGTACCAAAATTTCAGTATTTTTGTTTGTTATTTCCACATCATAAGTTTTGTTTTCATATTTCAATGTTTCTGAAGTTAAATCTCGAATATTCTGTGATTTCACTGTTAAACCACTTCCTACGCACACTGTAACAAAACACGCCAAACAGTGTTTTAAAATCTTCGCTTTTAACATATTAACAACCTTTCTAAAATTTTAAATATTTGGTAAAATTATAGTTAATATATTAAAGTTCGTCAAGACTTAAAAGTTTGTGTGTTTACAAAATTAAAATCTGTAAATTATATATTTTAAAAATTAACGTAAAAATAATAAAAAATGTTGTTGACTACTTTGCGTAATACATGTATAATCTGTTCTAGTGGTTATTCATATGAGGTTTTTAAAATAAATAACCAAATTGGTTAAAAATCTGTTTGATTCGCGGACTGTGCTCGCATAACCCTACAAAAATTGATAAGGAATTCGATGCTGTAATAGGAACTGCAGACCTCCCGTTGAGATACACGGACGAAGGGAGCGCAAAATTTCAGTTAGAATGCCCACCTGCGTGTTGTGGCAGGTTATCAAGAGCACGATACGGTTAAATGGATTTGTTGTTTTTGTGCTTTTAAAATAAATTAAATTTTGATATTTACTTTATAAATAATATATATTTATAAAGTAAAATTTTGGTTAAAAATAATTTTATGTGTTGTATTTTTTTATTGGTGTGATATAATTAAAGTGTAGCATGTGTAGAGCAACATGTAGTTGGATGGGTGCCGTACGACGGAAAGCTGTGAACCATGTCAGGCGGGGAACCGAGCAGCATTAAGCGGTAGTTTTCGTGCGATATGGATAGCTCGTTCGACTGCATGTTGGTTTACATAAATTTATATGATTTTGAAATTAAAGGGGATTTAAAAATTGTATAAAGCTTTATACAGAAAATGGCGGCCGAAAAGTTTTGATGATGTAATCGGTCAACAACATATTACTGAAGTTTTGAAAAACGAGGTAGTTTCGGGCAGAATTTCACATGCGTATTTGTTTGTTGGTTCGCGTGGCATTGGTAAGACAAGCTGTGCAAGGATTTTGTCGAGAGCTGTAAACTGCAAAAGCCCGATTAATGGGAATCCGTGCGAGAATTGCGAGGTTTGTAAGAATACTGAGCTTGAAAATGAACTTGATATTGTAGAGATAGATGCAGCGAGCAATAATGGCGTTGAGAATATTCGTGAGATGCGCGAAGAATTGGTGTATACTCCGACAAAATGTAAATATAGAGTTTATATAGTTGATGAGGTCCATATGCTGTCAACGGGTGCTTTTAACGCGTTTTTAAAAACTCTTGAAGAGCCTCCCGAGCATGTTATTTTTGTTTTAGCGACAACGGAGTTCCATAAATTACCAGCAACTATTGTGTCAAGATGCCAAAAATTTATATTTCATAGAGTTTCTGATGAAGATATTTGTGCAAGAATTAAGTATATATGTGAGCAAGAGAAGATTAACATAGAAGATTCGGCGGCCATGGTAATCGCCCGGGCAGCCGATGGTGGTGTGCGTGACGCGCTTTCTGTGCTTGATCAGTGTTTTAATATTAGTAGTACGAATAAAAATAACTTAATTTCGAAAGAACTTGTACAAAATATATTAGGAATAAGTAGTGGACATATAATTAGTGAATTGTTAAATTTGGTGTTTTCTGGAAATAGTATGGAGAGTTTAAATTTTTTAGATGAAATACATAAAAAGTCTCCAGTTCAAAATTTACTAAAACTATGTGAAGAAATTGTAAAATATTTTAGAGACATTATGGTGAAAATAGTTTCAAAAGATAAAAATGTTAATCAAAATTTAAAGTTAGAAAATATATTAAATTCTTTGGAAATTTTACAAGAAGCTCACAAAGATATGAATTTTGGTACTGACAAAAAAATCTCTCTCGAAATTGCTATAATAAAATTGTGCCAGTTATTTTCAGACAATACAACTAATATATGTGCTCAAAAAAATATAAGTGAAACTGTGACAGGAAATGATACTTGTAAAGAGAAAAATAGTGCAGATAATATAAAAATTGATATAAGTATGGCTAATAATTTAATAGAATGGACAGAAATTTTGGAAGAAGTTCACAAAGATAATACGCTAAAGTCTTTATATATGTCTTTGAGAGATTCACAAGCTTTTAAAAGTAATAATTATATTTTAATAAAATCTGAAAATTCAATGGCATTTGAGTTATTGAGAAAAGTTGAGCATAGGAATAATTTAAAAAAAATAATTCATAAAGTTTTAGGCAAACCGTATAATATAGGGCCGTATAACTCGAGTAATATTAGCCAAGTTAGCAATGGTGATAATATTTTAGATAGTTTGATAGAAAAAGCACGTGTTAACAATATTTTAATAAATCAGGAGGATTTTTAACGTGAAAGTAAGACTACCAAAAAGTATGAACCCAGGGATGGGAATGAACATGAACAGCATGAATCAACTGGTAAAACAAGCACAAAAGGCGCAAAAAGATTTTGAAATCGCAGCCAAGGAGCTTGATTCCAAAAAATATACAGCAAGTTCCGGTGGCGAACAGGTAAAAGTGACAGTTTTAGGCACTATGGAAATTGAAAATTTGTCTATAAATCCTGAAATTGTAGACCCAGATGACACGGAAATGCTTTCAGACGTGGTTAAAGCCGCAATTAATGAAGCTTTAAAAAAAGCTAAATCTGAACGTGATAGTGTAATGGAAGCTATTTCTAATACTGTTCCGATGGCAGGAATGGTTTGATTAATTATGCCTAAAAATACTAGTATATATTTAGTAAAATTAACGGAGTTTTTTGAGAGATTGCCAGGTATCGGTAAGAAGACTGCTCAAAGACTTGCTTTTTCTGTATTAAAAATGTCCAAAGAGAGCGCTCAGGAGTTTGCAAACTCTATTATTGCTGCCCATGAAAAAGTGCATTATTGTTCCCAGTGTTATGGTTTTACTGACAAAGAAATTTGTGATATTTGCACAGATAATTCTCGCGATAAGAGCACAATTTGTGTAGTTGAGGATACCAGGGACGTTGAAGCTATCGAAAGAACACATGAATACACCGGTATGTATCACGTTTTACATGGGGTTATTTCACCGTTGAATGGTATAGGTCCAGATGAGATTAAAGTTAAAGAGTTGTTAAATAGATTAAAAGATAATATTGTAAAAGAAATTATCATGGCCACTAATCCTACTGTTGAAGGTGAGGCGACTTCTATGTACATTTCAAAACTTGTGAGAAACCCGGACATTAAAGTTACTAGATTAGCGTATGGTGTGCCCGTTGGTGCGACTCTTGAGTATGCCGATGAGGTGACTTTATCCAGAGCACTTTTGGGTCGTAACGAGATTTGAAATTATTAAATTTGTACAAAAAATATGGAAATTTGTGATATAAATATTATAAATAACAAAGAAAAAGCTGTAGCTTTAGGCTACTTTGATGGTGTTCACAAAGGTCATCAAAAAATTATAAGTCAAACTGTAGAAGAAAAAAAGTTTGGGTTGTTTCCTACCGTACTAACTTTTGACCAAAATCCTAAAAATATTTTACATAATAATCATATAAAACAACTAACAAATTTAAGCAAAAAACAAAAAATATTCAAAAAATTAAAAATAGAAATTTTATATATTATTAATTTTAAAGAAATTTGTAATTTATTACCGGAAGAATTTGTTAAAAATATATTAATAAACAAATTAAATACTAAATGTGTTATATGTGGTTTTAATTATAAATTTGGTAAAAATGCTTCTGGTGATGTTAGCTTATTGAAAGAGATTTGCTCAAATTATAATATAAAAACTAAAATAATTTCTCCCGTTTTGCACAAAAATTTACCTATAAGTTCAAGTAGAATTAGAAATAATATATTAAATAAAAATTTTAGAGAAGCAAATTTTATGTTAAATTAAGACTTATTTTTTAAGATTGTTTAAATAATTAATAGCTTCAGATAGAGTGCCACATTTGTTTATTAATTTTTCTTTAACTGCTTGTTCACCTTCTATTACTGTTCCTATGTCTAGTGACAATTCTTCAGTATTCATGCACAGTTCATAGAACCTTTTTTTGGAAATTTTAGAATTTTGTACTACAAAATTTGCTATTCGTTCTTGCATTCGTTTTATATATTCAAAAGATTGGTAAGTCCCGAGTGTAGTTCCGGTTGTGCGCACAGGGTGAATTGTCATTGTTGCGGACTTAGCAATAAAAGATATGTCTGTGCAGACCGCCAGGGGGACGCCAATAGAATGTCCTCCTCCAATAACCATCGAGACGGTCGGTTTACTCATACCCGCGATTAGTTCAGCTATTGCTAATCCAGCTTCAATATCACCACCGACCGTATTTAATAATAACAGCAAACCAGAAATTTTAGGGTCTTGTTCAATAGCAACTAATTCTGGAATCACATGTTCATATTTGGTAGTTTTGCTTTCTGGTGGTAAATAAGTATGCCCCTCGATTTCACCAATTATTGTTAGGCAATAAATCTTTTTGTTTTTTGGTCCAGTAATTACTGAGCCAATGTTTTGGATACGCTCATATTGTTCTTCACTACCAGTTTTTTCTTTATTGTTATTAATATTACTAGTGTTTTTGTACATAATTTATCACGCTCCTATAATTTTATTTTTCCAAAAAAATAAATTATATTCGTGATAATTAATAATTTTTCTGTTAATATTATAAATTTTCTTGATAATATGCCAAAGCAATATTTTGTTTTACATTATCTGAGCTTGGTAATTCGTCTTTTGTCGCTTCACTGACATTATTATCATTACAGTGATAATATTTTCCGTTTTTGATTTTAACAGCCGTATAGTGCCCACTATTGCTAGAGTTGCCATGATGCAAAATATATCCCTGCAAACATAACACTTTTCCGTTTTTAGTCTGAACTTTATTTGGTATTTCAACCGAAGTTTTATTTTTTATATTGTTTTGATCAGCACGATTTATGAAATATATACAAGAAGAAGCATCGTTTTGTGCTTTAATATCATCATTTTGTATATTAGTTATGCCCGGCAAAACTTCCTTTCTCTCTGGAAAACATTTTTCACCTAATTTTTTTTCTAAAATTTCTAAAACTTCACTAACACATCTTTGAGAACCCGCATGTCCTATTTCATGTGCAAAGACATTATATGCATCTTGATCTGGTAGCCCCGTATTCATTGTACCTAATATATAATACAAATTTTTGCTGTTACTATTAAGGTTATTATCCAGATTACTAAATAATTTTTTATCAAGTTGTAAAATTTGTAATAAAGAATTTAAGTAACACGAATTTCCGATATTTTTCAAACCTACTAATTTTGTAGTATCATTAGATATTACTAAATTTTTACGTGTAATATCTTTATTACTATTTTGAGTATTTTTATTAAATAATTTCGAAAGAATAGTCGTAGCTGTAATTGAAACAATAGCAGAAGTGGTGACCGAGGTAGCTATGGTTTTTGCTGCATT
>CAYYWE010000041.1:0-6586 GCA_964475315.1 uncultured Eubacteriales bacterium | reverse complement strand
GTGACCGCATCAACAGCTGTACCACCAGTTGCGAGCATAGGATCTAATAAAATCACATCACTATTCGAGATATTATGGGGTAATTTACAGTAATATTCTATCGGTTGCAAAGTTTCGTGATCTCTATACAAACCCATGTGACCTATTCTCGCATTAGGTATTAATTCTAAAATTCCATTAATCATGCCCAGACCTGCACGTAAAATTGGTACAAAATTTATATTTTCTGTTGCTAAAACTTTAGATTTTGTTAATTCTAGCGGAGTTTCTATTTCTATTTCTTTTAATAATAAATCTCTCATAGTTTCATAGCACATTAACATAGTAATTTCGCTTATTAGTTCTCTAAACTCTTTGAAACTCGTGTTTTTGTCTCTTAATAAAGTAATTTTGTGCTGAATTAACGGATGATCCATAATATTAATATTATTATTATTACTTAACATAAAACTTCCTCCAAAAAATATTTTATTATAATTTTTTAATATTTTTGCTCTAGATTTAATATTTGATTAACTCTATTTTCATGTCTCCCTAAATCAAATTTTGTCTCTAAAAAAATATTTATTATATTTATTAATTTGTAAAAATTTGTAAATCTAGCACCTAGACATAAAATATTTGCATCATTATGTGCACGGGATAATCTTGCAAGCTCAGGTTCATAACAAAGTGCAGCGCGAACATTATTAATCTTGTTTGCCGCTATGCTCATCCCAACCCCAGAACCACAAATCAAAATCCCCATATTAAACTCTTGTTTAGAAACTAAAATCCCAATTTTTTCGGCTATAACCGGATAATCACACGAATTATTATTATAAGTCCCGAAATCTTTTAATATATATTTATTATTATTTTTATAAAACTCTAAAATTTTGTTTTTGACTTCAAATCCTGCATGATCAGAACCTACTGCTATTAACAAATTTTAAAATCACTCCTAAAACTATTATATTTTGTTTAAATTTTTATTTTTTTCTAGTAATAATCTTTCAGCTTGTGATAATCTCAAATAAACAGGATTTATATTTTCTGGTAACAATAATTTGTTATTTTTGTATAATTCTAAACTTAATATTCCTATATTTGAAGATTTTATGTATTTTTTGCTAATATCAACAGGTAATAATTTTAAATTATTATTAATATTATATTCTAAAAATTTATTATAACATAATTCTGAGCCGTCACCAACAAAATTAATATATCCAGAAAAATTATTTGATTTCACATATAAATTTAATTCTTGATATAACTCTTCTATACTATTAACTTTATCTTGTGTGATTCTTAATAAAATATTATTTTTTATTTCAAAAATGCTATTATAAACCTGATTTCTGCGTGCGTCCATACACGAAATTATAATATTATTATTCATATTTTTAAAATTATAATAATTATATGCTAAAGTTTCAAGTGAAGAAACGCCAGCACAATATTTATTTAAAGCAAACGCCATAGCTTTGACAGTAGCAAGCCCGATTCTAAGACCAGTAAAAGAACCCGGACCAACTGTGACGCCAAACAAATCTATTTCTTTAATATTAATATCACAAATTTTTAATATTTTATCTATCATAGGTGCCAAAGTTTGACTATGAGTTAGTCCTGAATTAATAAAAAATTCTGAAATTATTTTAATATTATTATAATTATTAATATTATTAATTTCTAAAATACTCACGCTTGCTGTGATAGAACTTGAATCTACTGATAAAATTTTAAAATTTTCTAAATTTTGTAACTCTATTTTTTCTTCCAAATTATAATTCTACCCCCTTTATTTCTATAATTCTTGTGTTACTATTTATGTTATCATTAATTTTTTTGCTAATTTTTATTTTAATTAAATTGTTTATATGTGACAATTCTTGTTCTATATTTTCTGTCCATTCTATTAATATTACGCCTGTGCTTAAATAATCAAAAAATCCTGTAGACTCTAGATCATCTAGATTATTTATTCTGTACATATCAAAGTGAAAAATATTAAATTTTATATTATTTTTATTTTTGTATTCATGTACAAGACTAAAAGTTGGGCTAGAGACTAAATCTTGAGAATTTGTAACTCTGGCAAGACCCCTAATAAAAGTAGTCTTACCAACACCTACATCTCCATAAAAACATATAACTTCTGTACCACTTAATTTATTTCCCAGTTTTTCTCCTAGGTTTTGAGTTTCTTCCGGTGACGAACTAATTATTATCATAATATTATATTAATTCTCCAAAAAATATTTTTTATTTTAATTTATTTAAAAATTTGTTTACGCGTTCATTTTGAGAATTTTCAAAAACTTCTTCAGGAGTATTGTCTTCTATAATTTCGCCCTCGTCCATAAATAAAACACGTGTTGCAATCTGGTTTACTATACTTATTTCGTGTGTGACTAAAATCATAGTCATGTTATTATTAGCTATGTCTTTTATTACTGAAACTACTTCTTTGACCATCTCTGGATCTAGAGCTGACGTAGGCTCGTCAAATAACATTAATTTTGGGTTCATAATTAAAGATCTTACTATAGCTACTCTTTGTTTTTGTCCACCTGATAAACTACTAGGATATAAATCTTTTTTATTTTCAAGACCTACTTTTCTTAGTAATTCTAGGGCTTTTATATTAGCTTCCTGTTGTGACATAATTTTTAAACTCACAGGAGCAAGAGTAATATTTTTAATAATACTTAAATGTGGAAACAAATTAAAGTTCTGAAAAACCATACCAATATTTCTGCGAATTTTATTTATATCAAAATTTTTATTATTTTTATAATTAGTAATCTCTTGATTATTAAATATTATACTTCCGGTACTAGGAGTTTCTAGTAAATTTAGACATCTTAAAAAAGTACTTTTACCAGATCCAGACGGTCCTATAATAGCAACATGTTCATTTTGTTTAAAATCTATATTTATATTTTTTAATACTTGTTCTGTTTTATTATTAATACTAAAACTTTTAGATAAATTTCTAATTTTTATCACTTTGTCTTAGCCTCTTTTCTACTTGTGATAATACAAAACTCAAACTCGTGACTATAATTAAATATATTATAGCTACTGTTAATAACGGTACAGTCGGTTCATAAGTATTGCTTCTAATTATATCTCCAGCACGCGACAAGTCTACTACGCCTATAAAACCCGCTACAGAAGTTTCTTTTACAAGTTGTATACATTCGTTAATTAAAGTCGGTAAAACTATTTTAAAAGCCTGCGGAACTATAATTTTTATCATAGTTAATTTTTTTGACAATCCCAAAGATCTTGCAGCTTCATATTGACCTCTGTCTACAGACATAATTCCTGATCTTATTATCTCAGAAACATATGCGCCTGAATTTATACCAAAAGCTATCATAGTAATAGTAATTTTACTCAAACCAGCCGAAGCAAGTATTATAAAATATATCACAAATAATTGTGCTGTAACTGGTGTACCTCTTATAATATTTACATATAAATTTGTTATTATTTTTAACAATTTCATAAACAAATTATTATTATCACTGGTTTTTATAACAGAAGTTAAAATTCCTATCAATAAACCTATTAATAGAGCAACACAAGCAATTCTAACAGTATTATATAATCCTGATAATATAAGTTTATATCTGTCTTTGTCTATTAAACTTCTGTATATTCTTGCTTTTATACTTCTGTCTGAGCTCGCTGATACAGTAACATAGCTATCTGCAATTTGTTTTAATTCACCGGATTCTTCAAGTTCTTCTATGGACTTATTAATAAATTCTAGTAATTCTTTACGGCCTTCTGGAACTACTATTCTGTAACTTTCTTCAAACAGACTATCATCTAGCACTTTTGCTTTATTTTCTAAAATACGTGCTAAATTTTTAGCAGGTAGATCATCTACTATCACTACGTCTATTCTTTTATTTTTTAAATCTACGGCCGCGTCTGCAATTTGATTATATCTTGTAATACGTGAGTCTTTATAATTTTCTGTGCAATAAATATCACCAGTCGTACCGATCTGTACACCAATATTTTTATTATGTAAATCTTCAGGAGACTTAATATCACTAGAATTTAAAACTAGTACGGACTGCGTGGTAATATAATATGGAACAGAAAAATCTACGCCATGAGACTTATCATCACTGTAACTCATTGCAGAAATAACACAATCACAAGCATGATTTGCAAGAGCATTAATTAGAGCGTCAAAAGACATATCATCAATTTCTAATTTTATTTCTTTATTTAATTTTTGTGATAATTTTTCTGCTATTTTTTGTATTATTTCTACGTCTATACCAGTAATTTTTTCGCCATCTCTATACTCAAACGGCTCAAATTCAGCATTAGTTAAGACTTTAAAATATCCATTAGATTTTATTTCTTCAAGACCATATATTTTAATATTAAATATATTAATAAAACTAAAAAATATTATAAATAAATTAATATATTTTATTTTTTTTTTAATATTAATAATAATAATATTATTAATCATATATTCGTATCTCCTGTTTTTTACTAAAATTCTTATCATAAATATATGGTACTAATATAGTAGAAACTTTCTCGTGTTTTCTTAATTCTCGTTCTATAATAAAAGTTGTTCTATTGTGATATATTTTGTCCCAAAATTTATTTCCGCTTATTCTAGTTAATACTACAGTTAAATTTTCATTTTCTTTTAAATTTAATTCTCTATTTGAAATATAATCTGTTATTGGGGTCATAATATCCCTATATGGTGTATGTATTATAGTCAACGGAACTTGTATATGTAATTTATCCCATTGTCTATTTATTCTTTCGGTTTCTTTGTCAGAAAAAGAAACATGTAACACGGTCAGATTTGAAGTTATCATATTGGCATAATCAAAAGTTTTTAAAGCAGCTTTATTAATTTTATTTATTAATACTATACATGGAAAAGTATCTAAACTTTGGCTTTTTTTATATTTATAATCATATCCTAAAATACTTATATTTTTTAAAAATTTAAAATAATGTTTATAAGTATATAACATAAAAGACATAATTATCGGGATTATTACTAATAACACCCAAGAACCGTGTATAAATTTAGTAGTAAATACTACTATAGAACCAATAAAAGTGACTATAGCGCCTATACCGTTTATAGTAGACTTATATTTCCAACCTGGTTTTTTAGATTTAGTCCATTTAACAAACATACCAAACTGAGAAATAGTAAAAGAAACAAACACTCCTACTGAATAAAACGGTATTAATTTATGAGTATCTGCGTTAAATATAACTAATAATATAGAACTCATAAAAAATATGAATATTATTCCGTTTGAAAAACTTAATTTTCTTCCTCGTTGTGAGAATTTATGTGGCATATAGTGATCCGCTGACAATACAGACAATAATACAGGTAGCCCACTATATGAAGTATTAGCAGCTAATAATAATATCAAAGAAGTCGTAAACTGTAATAAATAGTACATAAAACTATTTTGTCCAAATATTACAGCACCCATTTGTGATAATACGGTTTTGTCATGTAATGGCATTACTTTTAATGCACTTGCCAGAAAACTTGTTCCTCCAAATATTAATATAATTATTCCGCCGAGCATAAATAATACATGATTAGCGTTTCTTTGTGATGGCTCTTTAAAGCTAGGAATAGCATTACTTACAGCTTCTACACCAGTAAGAGCAGAACATCCAGACGAAAATGCACATAAAAATAATATTATATTCATGTTTCCTAAATTATTATATATATTACTATCATAATTTATAATTTCTAAATTATTACTAAAATATTTAGCAAATCCAGTAATTATCAAAATTACCATAGAAACTATAAACATGTAAGTAGGCACCCCAAATATCTTAGAAGATTCACCTATACCGCGTAAATTTATAATTGTAATTATGCCTACACAAACCAAAGAAATTAAAATTTTGTACGATTCTAGTCTAGGATATACAGACACTATAGCTGCCGTCGAAGAAGAAACACTCACCGCAACAGTCATAATATAATCTATAATTAAACAAGCAGCTGCCAACAAAGAAGCTTTACGTCCGAAATTTTCTTTCGAAACTATATACGCTCCTCCGCCATTAGGATAATAATTTATAATCTGAGAATACGAAAATACTAATATCAATAATAATAAAATAATCGGTAAACTTACTAATCCGACATAATTTACAGCTAGTAAACCTAAAGTCGGTACCAGAGACATAAGAATTTCTTCAACTGCATATGCAACTGAAGAAACAGCGTCACTAGCCATAATAGGGAGACCCCAAAATCTAGACAACTTCTCATTCTGTAATTGGTCGTCCTTAAGTGCATCTCCTAACAATATTTTTTTTATTTTATTAATAGTACCCATTCGTACCTACCATCTCCGATTTTATATTTTTTATAAATTAGTTATGCTAGTTTATATTATCATATCTCACAAAAAACTTAAATCTCTATTTTTTACCCTCTTTTCTACATCACTATATACATTTCAGTTTGTATATTTTGCACAAACTTTTTAAACACACTTGACAATATATATATATATATATATATATATAATTTTTCTAGCACTGTTTAATT
>CAYYWE010000040.1:4904-6589 GCA_964475315.1 uncultured Eubacteriales bacterium | reverse complement strand
CAAAAAAACTGTCCAAAATATTATTAAATATTTTATTTTTGAAAGGGCGGTTTTAATTAGTGGCAGTTTCTTTGATAAGAACTATTATATTATATATACTGGTAGTATTTGCCATTAAATTAATGGGAAAACGACAGATAAGCGACTTACAAACATCAGAATTAGTGATTACGATTCTAATTTCAAACATTGCAGCAATTCCCATGCAAAACACGCAACAACCATTATTAACGGGTGTTGTACCAATCGGAATATTAGTGTGTTGCGAAATTTTTGTCTCATATTTAATGTTAAAAAACACTAAAATTCGCCAATTAATTTGTGGAAAACCAGTAATTATTATTAACGACGGTAAAATTCAACAAGGTTCTTTAAAATATTTAAGACTTAGCATAGAAGACTTGTTTGAACAATTACGACAGCTAGACATTTTCTCACTTGAGGACGTTTCATTTGCCATAATGGAAACTAACGGGCAAATGAGTGTACTGAAAAAATCAGAAAAACAACCACCGGATTCCGCAACTTTGGGGATTCCTGTTCCTAAGTCTACAATAGAAGCTGTGATTGTCAGTGACGGAAATATATGTGATTTTTCTCTTTCACTGTGTAATTTGTCGCGCGACTGGCTTAAAAAAACTCTCCAAGAAAAAAATATAAATATTCAAGATATTTTTATAATGACTGCTAATAAGTCTAAAAAATTTAATATTATCAAAAAAGGAGAGAATTAACTTGAAAAAATTAATTTTAACTTCTATTTTAACTATTATATCAATAATTGTTTGTGTTTTAAGTTTGTCATATGTTAATACAATATCAAAAAACTCAGAAAATTATATTAATAATATACAGACATTGGTTTCTAATCAACAATACAAATCTGCTATTACAGAAATAAACAACTTGAACAAATATTGGCAAGATAATCAAGAAATTTTGTCTATGATTTTGGATCATGAAATTCTAGAAGAAATAGAAGAAAGTATAGGTCTCGTCAAATCTTCGCTTGAACATCCAGACGAAAATGACACAAATTTTTGGCTTGAAACAGCTCGTTCATTAATAAAAATTAATAATCTAAAAAATACAGAAGAGCCATCTTTAGCTAATATTTTGTAATTTTTTGTGTTATTTTAAATTATGTATTAATATTAAAATTACATAGTGATTTTAATTGATTATAATAATCATAAATTGGTAAAAATTTATAATATTTACAAAATATAAATTAAATTTGGATATTTTATAATATTTATTTAATCAAAAAAGGCTTGACACTATCTGGGTGTGATCATACAATAATATAGTTAGCCGTTGTGGTGAAATTGGTAGACACAAGAGACTCAAAATCTCTCGATAGCGATATCATGTCGGTTCGAGTCCGACCAACGGTACCATTTGTAGTATTGTAGTATTGTAATATTTTTAAAAAAAGTTCTGTGTCGTGTTAAAGTCATAGGGCTTTTTTACATATAATTTTATTTTTGTTTATAAAGTTTTATGCAAGATTAATAAAATTATTCTTGACAACGTACACACATATATATACAATAAATATATCTTCGCAGAGTAGTTATTGTGAAGATAAAAAATAAAATATTTTTAGAATTATTAAGGGAGGAATTTTTATGGCGGATAATAGATATGTTACTAATATGACTAATTTTTTATCCAGAAATCTC
>CAYYWE010000040.1:0-4804 GCA_964475315.1 uncultured Eubacteriales bacterium | reverse complement strand
AAAATTAAAGATGAATTTAAAGAAAATGTGAAAGAATATATCGAGAAACATGAAAGTGAGTTTAAGAAAAAATACAAAAATACTTTAGATTTGAACGATAATTTGAAGGATTTTAAAGTTTTAGAAAATTGTAAAAATAAAAATGAACTATATAATAATTTAGACAAAATGTTTAAATCTAAATATGTTACCAATATAACTAATTTTTTATTCAAAAATCTCAAAATTAAAGATGAATTTAAAGAAAATGTGAAAGAATATATCGAGAAACATGAAAATGAGTTTAAGAAAAAATACAAAAATACTTTAGATTTGAACGATAATTTGGAGGATTTTAAAGTTTTAGAAAATTGTAAAAACGAAAAAGATTTATATGATAATTTGGATGAAATACTTAAATCTACTAAATTAAATAAAAAACCTGATCTTAAAAATGAAGAAATACTAATGTCCGATGACGAAAATGAACAAGTGAAAAAGTTTAAAGAATTTCGTCACAAGAAAAGAGAAAAAACTAAAGAAAATATAATAAACTTATTAAAAGATGCTGGAATGCCTAATGATAAAATTGATGAATCGTTGTCTGATTTGTATATCGATATTAATAAGTGCATACCAAAAAATAAATACAAATCCGAACTTGCTGTTTCACCTACTCTTGAAGGTCAAAAAGAAAGTTTGGAGAGGGAGTTAGATAAAAAAAACGGGAAACTATGGAAAGCTGCGTTAAATATTTCAAATGGTTTTGTAGCAGATTCCGACGGATGTGCAAAACTTATACATACGCTGTACAAAAATTTGCGAATGGGTAAAGAGTTTCATCAAATGCGAAAAACTGTACGAGAATACAGAAAAAATTTTAGGGAAAATGGAGCAAACAAAGAGTTAGAAGACAATTTAAGAAAGACACTAAAAGATTGTACAAATGCCTTAAATAAACAAAAAAATTTAAATTAGTTTTTTTTATTTTAAAACACCAATATTATCAAGCGGAGAGATTCTAAAAATTGCTTTGCCTATGATATTTTTTATTGGAATTAAACCTACTTCTGTAAACCTGCTGTCCGTAGAATTATTTCTGTTATCACCCATGACCCAAACGTGATTTTCAGGTATCTTGCAAGGAAGTTCTATGTCGCCTTGGAGCCATAGGACTTTTTCACGTGTATAATTTTCATAAATTTCTTGATTATTAATAAATATTTTGTCGTCAAGATAGTCTATGTTAATTATTTGATTTTCTGTAGCTATGACTCTTTTTATTAGCGGTACGTCTAGATATTTACCGCGTTTAATTACTACTATGTCACCGGCTTTTGGTTTGTAATTAAATTCCTGTATAATAATTTTGTCGTTATTATTAAGAGTTGGTAGCATTGAATCGCCACTGATATTTACTGTTCTTACAACAAAACAAATCAACAGTACAACGATAAATATTCCTTGTACTATTGATTCAACAAGTTCAAAACATAAACTCAAGAAACTAGAATTTTTAGAATTAGACATCAAAATTCTCATCTCTTTCAAACATAATAAATTAATATATTTTATTTGTAATTTTGACGAAAATTCTTGATAACGCCAAGTCTGTTAAACGGATAAATTATAAACTTAGCTTGACCAATAATGTCTTCATTAGGAATTAAACCGACCATTTTGTGCCTGCTATCACCAGAATTATTTCTGTTGTCACCCATCACAAAACAATATCCCTCTGGGATAACAGACGGAATAGTATTGTCACCTTTGAGCCACATTTTTTCTTTTATATAACTTTCGTCTAGTTGGTTATTATTAACAAAAACCGTGCCTTCAGTAAAATCTATTTTTAAACTTTGTCCTTGGGTTGCAATAACTCTTTTAATCAATGGTTTATCAAATTCTTGACCATGTTTAATTACCACAACGTCCCCTGAAGTAGGTTCGTAGTTCCACCTCACGACAGCGACTTTATCGCCATTAAGCAACGTGTTCATCATAGATTCACCGTCTACAGTAAAAAATCTAAATAAAAAAGTCATTAATAATACAGCTATTATAAATACCTGTACTATAGATTCGCTCCACTCATAGCAAAATTTTGAAAATTTACTAGCCGGATTACTAATTTTTGTGTTATTATCGGCAATTGTACCATCTGGATTAACACTTTTTTCTGAATTATTTAAATTATTATACATATTTATTACCCCACTTTCACAATATAAAATATATAATTTATAAACAAAATAATTAACAACAAAAACAGGGGATAAAAAATATCCCTCTATTTTTTATTTTTGTTTTAACTGTTCTTTGACTTTAGCTGCTTTGCCTATGCGGTCTCTAAGATAATACAGCTTAGCCCTACGAACTTTACCTTTACGTACTATTTTGACATCTTTTACGCTCGGTGAATGTACAGGAAATACTCTCTCTACGCCACATCCGTAAGATATTTTTCTGACAGTAAAAGTCTTAGCGACGCCATGTCCTTTTTTTGCTAAAACAGTTCCTTCAAAAACCTGGATTCTTTCCCTGTCGCCCTCTTTAATTTGGACGTCAACTTTAACCGTATCTCCTACGTTAAATTCGGGGAAATCACTTTTCAATGAGCCTTCTGCCACTTTAGATAATAAGTCCATAAGTCCCTCCAGTAACTCTAAGTATTCTTAATTTTACCAAGATTTCATAAAATAAAATTAGAGGAATACTGATATTTTTGTATTATTTAAAATTAAATTAATAATTTATCTCAAATACTACAGTACTGACTCTAACACATATTTATATTTTTTGCAACTATAAAATTTAGAATTTTTGATTATAAATTTTTTGTACACTAGATTTCGTTTTTTCTAATTTTTATTATTGTAAAATTTATATTTAATATTATGTTAAAATAGGAAAATAAAAACGGCGCAAAAATGACAAACAAAACTTGGAAATTTTGTAGTATAATAATTTTGTAGTGATTTTAGGAGGTTGTGATTATTAATAATAAAAGCTCGAATAGTTTTAGTAAAAAATTAAAAAAATTGAGAATACGATCTGGTTTAACACAGGCAGAATTAGCTAAACGTCTAAAAGTTTCACAATCTGCTATTGGTATGTACGAACAAGGGAGACGTGAGCCAAAAAGATCTGTATTAAAAAAAATTTGTGCAGAGTTTAAAAAATTAAATATAAATAATAATCTTAATCAAGATTCTAATGAACAAAACTTTAATGAAATTTGTAATGATATTAGTAATATAGCTAATGAATTTGTGGAATTTTTACAGTCTAAAAAAAATATTTTAATAAACGGTATACCAATATGCGAAAAAAACAAAAAAAAAATTGCTTCGGCCGTTGAACTTGCTATTGCTATTACTGTGCAAAATGAAAATCAAGATCAAGACACAGATTTAAAATAAAATTTGAATTTTTAAATAACTAGTATTATATTAAAAATAACAATTTTTGTTTAACTTGTATATATTAGTAATATTAGATGTTTAAAATCTAGTAAAATCTTGTTTCAGCCAACAGGCGGTGCATAATTATGTGTAATTATAGACAGCAAGGGATTTTGTCACTTGCGTTTGGGCTGGGGCTTGTATTTTCATTTATGTTCCCTGAATGGGTCATAATCGTACTTATTTCAATAATCATGATAATACTTTCTATATTATTATTAAAGCGTTAAATATAAAATGTTAAAATAAATTTATATTTTAATATAGGGAGGCCTTACAAATGAAAGTCGTAGTAATTAATAGCCCTGGTTTTTTAGGTTTTTTTCTGAGAAAAATATTTAAAATTAAAACAGATAAAAACAGAAATAATTAAAATTTAACATTTTTTGTAAACTAATTCTTTTGTGTTTTTTTATTTTTAAATTCACAAAAGAAATTTGTTTAATATTATATTATTTAAGTTATAAAAAATATTATCTAAAACATTAACTCTAGAGTTTATCTCAACTGTAATTAAACCAAAAATTAAAATAATAACAAGAAACGAAAATACCATAGAAATAAAAAAAAATTTTAATAATTTTTTATTCATATATATCACTCCTGATTATTTTTTAAATTATTTAATAATTCAGAAAGTGCCTCGCCTAACATTACTCCCGTATTAACAGACTCTTGCAAAGTATTAACTTCACTACCTATTTCTATCAATAGAGAGCCTGATGTTAAATTTTCATTATATTTCACTTTTGAAAAATTCAATGGTCTAGTAATTCCTGGGAACATGCTTTCACAATAATTTTGTAATTTTAAAGCTAATGTTAAATTTTTTTGCCAATTCGGGAATCCCAATGTCCCATCTGGGTCACATCCCGAGATTATCATAATTTGTGAAGATTTTTTGTTTTGAAAATTAAAAACGGGCTTGATTTTTCCTGTTTCTTTTGTACCCAAACTGTCTCTGTGAATGTCCAAGACAACTTGTATAGACGGATATTCTTCGAGGCATTTTTGTATAGTTTTAGCAGCCCTAGAATATGACCCATTATAACTAGGATTGTCATGATATGTCATATTATGTATACAGTTTATGCCGTTTTTTATCAAAGTTTCCGAAATTGTTTTTCCAACTTGTGTTACATTTTTTGAATTTTCTAAAGACCTAGGATAATAACTTTCGTAAAAAAAATCTTTATCTTCAGACATATACGACTCTGAAGTATGTGTATGAACTATTAAGACTTGTGGATCACCTGTATGTTTTATTTTTATATCAGGATTTTTATTAAAATACTCGTCAAAATTTATGTCTAGACTTGTGTTATTTTTTATATAAAAATTTTTGTATTTTATGCCGCCAG
>CAYYWE010000039.1:0-6611 GCA_964475315.1 uncultured Eubacteriales bacterium | reverse complement strand
TGCAAGCAACATACAGATCAATGGTAATACTGTTGAGGTAACGGCTGAAGTGGACTCGGGATTCCTTAAAAGCGACCTTGCCCACGAAAAGAAACCAACACGCCTGGCTCCAAAACCTAGAAAGTACCGTCCATAAATTTTAAATTTTCAATCAAATATAGCGAGACATCTAGAACGTGTCTACCACTTATTAGACCTCTTGCAAAATCAAAAATATATAGTATAATGGTGGAATGAAATACGAAAATATAAAAAACTATGGATCAGAAAAAATTCGCAGGTAACAGGAATAAAAATCAAAACATATAAAAAATACATAGAAATATTAAGCAAAAAAGCATGCAGAAGAATATGCCAAAAACGTACGAAAAAGCGGGAGAAAACCAAAACCTGTCGATGGGAAATAAACTATTTCAGAAATTTTGTTATTACGGAAAGAAAAAAGGAATTAACAAATTTTACAAAAGTTCAAAAATTCTAAGCTTTTAGATTCAATTTAATCTCTGCTATTTGCGATTATTGGCTTTTGCTTTAATTTTGCAGGAAGTTTAATATTTTGTTGACTTCCGGAACCTTTTTACCAAAGCTTGGGTTGTTAAAGAACACACCACCAGGGCTTATATGGTAGATCGTAAGCACTGGTAGTGTTGCATTTAATAAAAATTAATTATTAAAATTATTCAAAATATACTGCGCACTTTTGAAAAAGTCACGTACTGACCTACAGCATCCTAATGGTATATCTGTACATAAAAATTCTTTAAAACTATCAAGTCTTTCGAACCAAGAATTTGTACCAATAATATTTTTCTTTTTTATGAATTCTTCATAAATTTCATGTTCAGATAACTCTTTCATTTCTGGATCATATGTACCCCAAAGCTCAATTATTCTGTTAATTAATGCCGTTTCAAGTTGATCTTGGTAGTTATCGTCTGTGATTGTGTTTAACTGTGTATTGTTTTTATGATTTTCACAAGCTAACTTTGTATAATTATAACAATCTTTAAGTATACTTTTTTCTAGTTCATTATCTGCTTTTATGCAACACTTATTATACAATAATTTTAACTTGCCGAAAATTTGAAGTAAATCTAGATTGTTTTGTTCTGAAAAATTGTTAATAGCATTACTTAAATTATATGTGACAACTCCTACACCAGTTGTGCCCAAAGCTATATTAACCGCACTGTTGTATAAATTTATACCAGTTTGTTTGTTTTTAACATCTATAGATTTTTTAATTAAAGAATATGGTAAGCTATTATCACTTTTGGTGTTATTTTGGCTTTTAACAATTTCTTCTGTGACATTTTTACTAAATATTTCAGAATTTAAATTTTCAACCAACACTATACCAAATAAAGCGCTCAAAATTTTTCTTCTTTTTTTATAATTACTCTCCATATAAATACTCTCTTTTCTTTTTGATTTTTTATTTTATCGAATTAAAAAAGTAAAATTTTGATTTTTTAACTCGACAAAATGATTTTTACCATATATATATTTTTTTGTCAATATATAATAATAAAATTTTTTAAAAAAATAAAATTAGTTATAATTAGTATAATTTAAAAAACCAGACTATCATACCGTAAACTATAGAAGCTATAGTACCATAAACTATAACTGGACCTGCCATTATGAACATTTTAGCTCCGATTCCGAATATATGTCCTTCACTTTTAAATTCTATCGCGGGAGCAGTAATTGAGTTCGAAAACCCTGTTATTGGTACTATTGTTCCTGCGCCTGCATATTTTGCTATTTTTCCGTACCAGTTTAAGGCCGTTAATAAAGAACTTAACGCTATTAGTGTGATTGAAACCCATGTACTTGCGGATTTTTTGTCGAGCTCAAAACAGTGCATGTATAGTTCATTTAAAGCTTGTCCCGCAGTGCATATAAAGCCGCCAAAAATAAAAGCAAAAAACAAATCTTTCCATATTGGGCTAGCTGGAGAACTCTTTCCAGTCATTTCAGAGTACTGATTTTTAGAAACTTTCACTAAAACCACTTCCTTGTGTTTTCTAAAAAATATTATTTACTCATAAAAAATATTTATACAAAAATATTTTTTAATTTATTTTGGATACAGTATTTGACTATTGTTTTTTTTTATGTAAAATAGAAATTGTTCGAAAATTTGAGAGAGGCATGAGAATTTTGAATATAACTGTTTTAGGTTGTGGACGCTGGGGAAGTTTTATAGCATGGTACTTGAATAAAATTGGGCATAATATTATGCTGTGGGGACGTGAAAACTCTGAAAGACTTAAAGAATTAAAATTATATAGAAAAAACAATTTTTTAGAATTAGATAACAAAATTGTGTTAAATAGTAATATAAATCAGGCTATTGATTTTTCAGATATTATAATTATTTCTATAAGTTCACAGTTTTTGAGATCGTTTTTAGAAAATATTAAAAATTTGAATTTAAATAATAAAATTTTTGTTTTGTGTATGAAGGGTATAGAAGAAAATACAGGCAAAAGATTAAGTGAAGTTGTACAAGAAATTTTAGGCAAAAGTACTAAAATTGCTGTTTGGGTTGGCCCTGGACATGTGCAGGATTTTGTGAATAATATACCAAATTGTATGATAATAGACTCACATGACAATGATATTAAAAAAAAATTGATAGAAAATTTTTCTAGTAATTTAATAAGATTTTATTACGGAACTGATATAATTGGCACAGAAATTGGTGCAGCAGCAAAAAATGTGATCGGAATTGCAGCCGGTATACTGGATGGCATTGGTAAAGAATGTTTAAAAGGGGCTCTTATGGCGCGCGGAACGAGAGAAATTTCGAGGTTAATAAAAGCTCTAGGAGGTAATGAATTATCTGCGTACGGTTTAGCACATTTGGGTGATTATCAAGCAACTTTGTTTTCAAAATATAGTAATAATCACCAATTTGGAATAGAAATATCTAGAATATATAAAAATAATAATAAAAAAGATATAGAATTTAAAAATCTTGCTGAAGGTGTTATGACTTCATATGCTTTGGTAAAATTAGGAAAAGAAAACTCGGTAGAGTTACCAATTTGTGAAGTTGTATGTGATGCTATTTCGGGTAAAATGTCACCTGAAGAAAGTATCTCGAAATTATTTTCGCGACATACAAAATTTGAATTTTAACACAAATTATATAAATATATTTAATAGAAAGTTGTGATTTTTATTAGTAGTGCAAAAAGTACTAGAAAAAAAAAATTGTGGTGTGTAATTAGTGTATTATTATTAGGTGTGTGTTTGTTTTTTGTGTCTTCTAAAAATTTAAATAATAATACTAAAAATAATGATTTAGTAAATAATAAAATCGGTAATTGTGACAAATTTATTTCGCATAAAATTCAAGATAACTCGGTATTACTAGTAGAAGTCAATTCTTTTCACCACGAATGTATGCCTGGGTATGCAAGATATTATACAGAATTAGGTTATCAAGCTGATGTTTTTTTATTAAAAAACCATGAAGATAGTTTTAGTTATTTTGAACCCAAAGATAAATTAAATTTATTTGTTTTTGACAGTCATGAAGAGCTTGAACAAAAATCAGATATAATATCTAAAAAAATTAAAGATTATAAGTATGTTTTTGTGAATACTTTGTATTATTACCCAGAAATAGAAGAAAAATTGGATTTGTGGAATTTGCCACAAGCTTTGTATGTAGTTCATAATACAGAACAAATTAATAATAATTTAGTTTTAGAAGAGCTATTAAACAAAAATAAATTAATAACCCTTGCGGACTTACCTGTTGGTGTACAGATTAACCCGCATTATTTTGGTGAATTTAATAAAAATCCAAAGAATTCTATGACAAATTTTATAGTTATAGGAAATATGCATGCTAATTTGAGAAACTATGATTTGTTAATGGACTCTGTACGAAAATTAAAAAATAATAATCAAAATTTTGTAGTAACTGTGGTAGGAAGAGACAGTAATATTAATGTTATTCCCGAAGATATTCGTGATAAATTTGACTTTAAAGGAAAATTAAGTTATAAAGAAATGTATGATGAAGTTATAAAATCTGATTTTATACTTATGTTATTAGACAGTTCAGTACAGTCTCATTTAGATTATAAAACTGTTAAGAGCTCAGGAAACATACAGTTATCTTACGGGTTTACTAAGCCAGTAATAATCTCGGAAGATTTTGCTGATTTTTATAAGTTTAACGGCACAAATTCCTTGATTTATAATAACAATAATTTAATGTCAAGCTTAGAAATAGCTATAAAATTGACTAAAAAAGAATATTTGGATCTACAAAATAATTTAGAATTGTTATCTCAAGAAATCTTTAACCAATCTTTAAATAATTTGCGAGATTTGATATCATGATAATTATGGCTATAGACTTGGGCGAAGTTAGGACAGGACTAGCAGTATGTGACAAAAACGAAATTTTAGCTAGTCCACTTTGTACTATAACAGAAAAAAATTTGAATAAACTCTCTAACAAAGTAATAGAGAAAATTTCGGAGACTGATTCTGAGTTAATAATTTTGGGTTTACCGTTAAATATGAATGGTTCTTATGGCCAAAGTGCACAGAAAATTATTAAATTTAAAGAAATTTTGAGCAAAAAAATTAATGTAAATATAATTTTGTGGGACGAACGAAGAACAACTATTAGTGCGATTAATTATTTGAACGAACTCGATATTCGTAATAAAAAAAGAAAAAGTATAATTGATAGCCTAAGTGCTTCAATTATACTTGAAAACTACTTAAATTATAGGTATAATAATATTACTAATTAAAATTAACGTACTAGTAGTTGAATGACACTTTTGCATTTATTGAGCGTTTTAAGAATTCTCTCTTGAGAACATCGAAATCGCAGAAAACGGGTTTTGCTCTTAGATTCAATTTGATCTCTGCTATTTGCAATTATGAGCTTTTATTTTGATTTCGCAAGAGGTCTAGTTTGATATAGCTAGTATTTTGACTTTTTTAAGTCGCACGATTATTTCGCGTGGTTTTATATATACAACAAATCCCAGGAAAAAGTCTCTGGGATTAAGATTTAAAATTCAAGCTTTTTTATTTCAGTAAGGATACTTCTACTTTACGTCTGCCGAAATTGAGACAATCTTTTTTATTTTTCATGTATATGTCTACAGTTGCGGTACCTGACTTTAGTGCGCCACCGGTGTCTTGAGCATATAATACTCTGTCAAATAAGCCGTCTGTAGTTCTGACACGTATTTTTGAACCATACGGAATTAGTGTTGGATTTACCGCAACTGTGATGCCTTCTTGGGGTATTTTTCCGGTGGATGTTATCACACGCCCATTTTTTCTTATTATTCCTCCTGAATCAGTGTATGCAGTGGCATAACCGGATATAGTTTTTATTACTTCGCTTTTAGTATTACTAATATTATCAGCTGTATTTTTCGTGTTTTTATTATAATCTTTTTCTGGTTTAGCACCAACTAATATTACACGTTCTTTAGCGGGTTTTAATATTTTATTTGATAAAGTCTCTGTTTCTGTTATTTCGCCGTTGACTATTTTTCTTTTTATTTTTGATTCACGCTCGCCATTTTGACCCTCAGATATAATTTTTCGTGAATTCTTTTCGAGAGTATAGTCTTTTTTAGTTATTGTGCTATATTCTACAGGTTCAACATAAGTAAATTCATTGTAATCTATTCTGTCTATAATTATATTCATATCTTCATAGATATTTTCATTGGTGTCAAAGTTTATATTATCATATTCGGACAAATTAATTTTTAGCAATTCTAAAGCTTTTTTTATAGAAATGTTTTCCGGTATAAAATAATCTGTGCTTTTATTGCTATCTTGAATGTTAACACTTACGACTTTTTTTATTAAAATATTCATACTTTCACGTACCGGAGTATCTAAATTATAGTTGCAAATACAATTATTACAATTTGTGCTTTTAAGTACATCGCCAACAGTTTTAATGTCTTCGGTAAGTTCAAAATTTGTTATTTTGTTATCAAAAAACAGATTAATTTTTTTATTTTTTGAATCTGTTTCTAATAAAACACTGTTATTTGAATTATTAATGTTATTAACAAATGTTTTAACCAATTTTAATAAAATATTATTAGTAAATATTTTAACTAAAAAAATTGAAGTTACTACGCTCAGTGAAATTATAAAAATACCAGAAATTGTAAACATACGTTTTAATTCTTTGGACACAAATCTAATTTTTTTTGTCTTCGAATTATTGTCTGTCATAAAATCACAGATCTCCTTTCGATTGGAAAAAATAAAAATAAAAAATATTTTTTATAAAATTGTAATATTTTTTACTTATTTGAACTAGATATTTTGTCTAGACGAATTAAGCCTAATTAATTACTTTTGAAATTTTATTAGATATATTGTAACTTGTCAAATTATTAAAATAAATTAATTTGTGCAAAATCACGAAGTGTATGTTTTTTGTAATATATAAAATATATAAAATATAATTTAAAAAATACAAAAAAATATAAAATATAAATAAAATTGATTATATTTAACAAATAGAAATTTGTGTAAGTATACGAAAATAAAAAGTTACATATGAGTAACAAAAAGTTACGTAATATGTG
>CAYYWE010000038.1:0-6671 GCA_964475315.1 uncultured Eubacteriales bacterium | reverse complement strand
TCTTTGTTTTTGCTTGTGCTAGCTCATCTCTAAGCTCGCTTAATGTTAACTGTTTTATCATACATTTATTATGCCATTTCATTAATTTTTTGTCTATTGCCTTTTGGTGCGGTCTTACCTTAAGTTATATTAAATTTATTTTTTTCTTAATTTTTTGATTTTAGGGTATTGACAATTCTTTTTTTTGGTGTAAAATGTAGATATAAGCAATTTTTTAGTTGCAAATTAAAAACAAATTTTAATTTTTTTTTGGAGGAATAACAATAATGTTAAAAAAAGCAGGCGCAGTTGCATTATCAGCTTCTATGCTATTTGCATCGAATTGCGCAATTTCAACTAAAGCAGCCGAAGAAAAAGCTACCGTCGCTGCAGAGAAAGAGATCAGTTTACAAGATCGAGCAGTAGGGTTCTTTAAAGAACATGGCCTTAAATTAGGTATTGGTACAGTCATTTTAGGAGGAGCAATTGTAAGTTCTATCGCTGTTCACTACACTTTCTTTAGAGATCACTTGCAAAAAGAAATTGACCGTTTTGTAAAACTTGCAAAAGTAGAAATCAAAGGCGACGATAATAAAAAAACTGAACACGTGAAAAAATTAAAAGCTGAAGCTGAAGCACTTAAAAAAGCTGTAATCTGGTCAATCGTTAAAACCAAAGAAAACGAAGACAAGGATTTTGGCCAAAAGGTTGGAGATGCATTCAGCAAGGTTAAGCTTGAAGATGTTAAAGATGTAGATTCTGCTGCAACTTTCGTAAAAGGTCTACATGATGCAGTTGACGGATTAGAAAAGACGAAGTGCACAGGAAACAATACTGATAAACCTGCATACAGAGCACGTAAAGCAAGACTTAACAGTTATGATAAAGAAGCAGAAAAGAGTATGAAGGTAGTCATAGACATGCTCAAGTGTGCTGCAAATGACATCAAATCAAATACTATTGGATAATTTTAGAAACTCAAGTTTTTTAGTAAGTTTGGTCAGATTTTTATCGAAAATAAAACAGGTTTTATTTAAAAAGACACTCTGTGAAGTGTCTTTTTGTGCGTTAAAAATTAGTAATAACAGTAACATCCTGAATTTTGTTTAAATTTTCGAAAATTTCTATAGTAGCATAGTAATAGCACTCAGTGTTGTCGTATTCTATAGTTTTGACTTTACCAATTTTAAGGTTTTTAGGATAAAGACCACTAATTCCGGATGTTACTATAATATCGCCGGAGTTAGTGTTACTTTGTGGCGAAATGTAAATCATACGAGTAATATTATTATTAATAATCTTCGGGAAACCCATAATAATGCCGGTTTCGTTGTTTTGGATATTAATAGCGCCGAGTTTAATATTCGGAGAGAGTAGTGTCTGGACTTTCGAACAGCTCGAACCTACTGACGTAACCGTACCTACAACACCATTTTCAGTCATAACAACATTATTTTTAGAAATCCCAGAATTGCTACCTTTGTCTATAGTAAAATCCCCGAATAAACTCAGGCTATTAGTACCAATTATCGAAGCTGGGACAAATTTTAAATTTTCGTTTTCAAGTTTCAAATCATAATATTTAATAAATTTTTGGTTTTCATTTTTTAATTTATTATAATCTATGAGTTGATCTCTCAAATTATTTATTTCAGATTTTAAGTTATTAATTTCTTTTAGCAATTCTTGTTTTTTCCTAAAATTTTCAGAAAAATCTGAAATTTTATATGAAATACCTGAAAAAAGTTTTTGCCCAGGAGAAACTATGTAACCAAAAAAATTATAAAAAATACTAATATTATAATTTAAAAAAGTCAACAAAAATAAAATAACTATACTAAAAATACATATAAACTTGATGTTAAAATTAACTTTTTTGATTTTTTTCTTCAAAATTTTCCTCTATGTTTATATTATATATTATTTTTATGTGTTTTTAATATTATTTGTTTTTTCTGGATAATATAACTCTAGAAGATTTTGGCATATTTAAATATACACCTGTACCGTTTACTACAGACTCTAGTGGATTTTTGGCTATTATTACAGGCATATTGGTATGTTCAGAAATCAGTTTGTCTATCCCTCGTAACAAAGCCCCACCACCTGTTAAAACTATTCCACGATCCATAATATCAGCGGACAACTCAGGTGGAGTATTTTCCAGAGTGTTTTTCACTGCTTCTATAATATTTTGTAACGGCTCACGTAAAGCCTCCCTGACATCTTCAGAAGTGACTTTCACGCTCTTAGGAAACCCGTCAACTAGGTCTCTTCCTTTTACATCCATTTCGTACAAGTTGTTCATATCTTCTTCTAGATTACTACTAATTTCTCTAATATTATCATTCTCTTTACTATTTTCTGTGTTTATATTATTTTTTTTATTATTATTTTCAAATGGCACAGCAGAACCTAAATTAATTTTTAATAACTCTGCCATACGTTCACCGATTAATAAATTATGTTTTTTGCGTATATATGAGATAATAGCTTTGTCAAATTTATCTCCAGCTATTCTTTTAGACGTCGAAGTGACTATATCTCCCAGTGAAATTACAGCTACTTCTGACGTTCCGCCGCCGACGTCTACAATCATGCTTCCAGTTGGTTCTAAAACCGGAAGCCCCGCGCCTAACGCTGCTGCCATTGGTTCTTCTATTAATTCTACTATTCCGACTCCAGCTTGTTTTGCTGATTCTTCCACTGCACGTCTTTCAACATCAGTAACCCCTGACGGTACACAAATTACAACTCTTGGTTTAATAAAAAATATATTTTTCGGCGTTTGAGAAATAAAATATTTTAACATCACAGCTGTTATATCAAAATCAGCTATAACACCATCTTTCAACGGTCTAACTGCAATTACAGACCCTGGTGTACGACCGATCATTTTTTTGGCTTGTTCACCGACAGCTAAAATCACGTCACTTTTAGTGTCCATAGCAACTACTGAAGCTTCTTTTTTCACTATACCTTTATTTTTCACAAACACTAAAGTATTTGCTGTACCCAAATCTATTCCTATTTCTCTTGAAAACATTTTTTTACGTTTTTCCTCCTATAATTTATATATTTTTTAATTTTTATATTATTTATTATGGTACTTTAACTGTCGATGGTGGATTCGTGGATTCAATTTCAATAACCCCTCCATGTGTACACATAAGCTTGCTAGTATCATTAAGAACAGGATTACCACCTATAGAAACTGTCGCACATCCTGGAGACCATGGACCAGTAATCGATGGCAAACATGGAGTAAGAACAGTCATAGGCGTATATACTCCATTTGCAGCCGCAGTTGCTGATGTAGTAGCAGCTTTGGAAGCAGAAATATTTGCAGTATTTGAAGCAGACTTGCACGAATTTTGAAAAGGTTTTATATTAACCATAGATTTATTGTCTTGTATCGTTGCAACGTCTTTATTTCCACATTTAACAAATTTGCTAGAAATCACACTAATCGAGTTGGACATAGGCGCGGCAGGAGGAAACACATTAGCATTGGCTGCCAATTCCCCTGGTATTGGTGTGCCAGGTGCTTGCGTCGAAGAACATGAACACTTTATAAAAGTTCCGTTAACAACAGGAGCTGCCATATAATCACCTTTTTTATTAAAATTTTATTTTTTATTAATATTTTTATTTACCAGTAGACCCGAAACCACCAATATTTCTATCAGTAATATCCAATTCTGGTACTTCTTGCAAGTCTGGAGTTTCAATTCTCATAATTAATAATTGTGCGATTCTATCACCGGACTTAACCACATATTCTTTATCACTTATATTATACAAACTAACTCCCAATTCACCACGATAATCACTGTCTATTACACCGACACCGTTGGTCAAAGTAATACCGTGTTTGACACTTAGGCCACTTCTCGCAAATATTAATCCTACATAACTTGAATCTTTCAGACTAATACCAATACCACATTTTATAAAAACCTTTTCACCAGGCTTGATAATAATATCTTTGTTAATACATGCACACAAATCTATACCAGCCGAACCGCTAGTAGCGCGACCAGAAACTTTCGCGTTTTCAGAAAATTTTTTAAATTTTAACACACTTTTTTTTGTGTTTTCTAATTCCACAATATAGACCCCTTTTTCAACATTTCAATGTTTATATTTTTTGTTATTCTTAAAACGTACTAATTAAGCTGATTTCAACTCAAAAAAATTAAATATTTTTCAAAAAAGTTTTCCTCAGTTTCCACAGAGATTTCCACATTTTTGGTTTTAACACTTATCTCAATACAACATATTATACAAAACAAATTCAAATTTGCAACAAAATATATATTTTTTTTTACATTTAAATAACTTAATTATATTATATTTAAAAATTTACACTTTTAAAAAATATATTTTATCAGGCTCCTTATCAATTTTTTTGAATTTATCAGTTTTCTTAATTTTATTGTACATTATTAGATTTATATATTCAAAACTATTCGTTTTATTATTTATTATTTGTAAGAAACACTGGTTTTTTGCTGATTTTATGAATATTTTTGTTCAAAACATAGATATTAAACTTTTTTTCAAAAATTTCTTGACATGTTTTTTTAGCAAGAGTATTATGTAGATATTGGTGCTGAAGATGCTCAGGGTACACTCGTTCCCATCTCGAACACGATAGTTAAGCTGAGTGATGTCGAAGATACTTGGCTGGAGACGGTCTGGGAAAATAGAAAGGTGCCAATTTTTTGTTTCATAAAAAAATATATATTTTTAAACCTGGAATTTGTTTTTTAAATCCCAGGTTTTTTATTTTTTGTATTTCAGCTATTTTTCCGCTATTATCTGGCGTTCCATCATCGACGCAAACTATTTCTATTTCTTTTAAAGTTTGATTTACAGCTGAATCTAAACACGACCTAATATATTTCTCCACATTGTATATGGGAATAACTATGGAGACTTTAGGTGTTTTTACTTCAGCATATACTTTTTTCACCCAAAACACCGATAACACACACATTAACCAAGTAAATAACAAATTTTTCTTGATTTTCATGACCGATCACTTCCTCTAAGACAAAAATTTAGTCATTATTTAACTTTCTAAATCACAAAGATCAAACAGTACCAAAAAATTATATCTATATGTATATATATTGTCAAGTATGTTTAAAAAGCTTATAAAATATGCACAAAGAAAAAATTTTTTCAAAAAATCTCTTGACATATTTTTTTAGCAAGAGTACCATATAAACATTGGTGCTGAAGATGCTCGGGGTACACTCGTTCCCATCTCGAACACGATAGTTAAGCCGAGTGATGTCGAAGATACTTGACTGGAGACGGTCCGGGAAAATAGAAAGGTGCCAATTTTTTGTTTTGTAAAAAATATATGTATTTTTTATCTTTGTATAGTAGGCCTGTGTTCGATTTTTATATCAAACATGGGCTTTTAGTTTGTAATTAAATAAATTTGTCCAATCGACAACCAAATTTCAAGGATTTTAATCAGAATAAAGATAATTCTTGATTTTTTTGTGTTTGTTTTTATAATAATAGATATAAGAGTTTATTAAAATATAGAGGATGTTAAATTATGAAAATATCTAGAACAAAAGTCGCTTCAGTTGCTTTGGCTAGCACAGTAGCAGTGTCAACTTTCTCGGACTATAAGACTAATGCCGTAACTGCAACTTGGGGGCAAACTTTATTGACAGTTGCTGCGCAGTTTCTTGCGCCTATAACAACGAAATTGTTTGACTGGTTTTTCAAAAGTGCTACAGAATTGACAGACGATATTACGGATGAACTAGAAAAAAATAATTACGGTGGTTTTAGGCCATTGCCAGAGATTATAAAAAAATTAAAAAAAATAATTAGCAGTACTTCTAGAAGAAAAATTTATGGCCAAGAAAAAGCTAAAAAACAGTTGTTTGATGCTCTTAGTAGCATAGCCGTCAGAATACATAATACGATTGAAAATAAAATTTCTAGTCGTGATTTGCGTGGAAATATAGTATACATACGCGGAAATTCTGGTACAGGTAAAACTGAGATGTGTTATGAAATAGCCAGAGCTTTTTTGAAGAATCAAGAAAAATCTTGTGTATTTTTGCATAGTGAAAGTATAACATCAGAATCTGAATTAGGCACACAGTTATTTAAGTTGATTTCTACAGCTGATATAGGTAAAAGAAGATTTAAAAATATTTTTACAGGTAATGATGGAATTATTCCCAAAAATGAAGAGTCTCCCATGTTAAAGCACATTCTCAAATGGGTGGATACAGTTGTGATTATTGACGAATACGACAAAATGAAATTAAAAAGTGCTAAACCGGGTTCTTTTATGAATATTGGTGGAACTATGGTCCCAAATCCGAATGCTGTGAATTTACCACAAGTTGACAATAGTGCTGACGAAATTTTTAGATCTATAGCCTCGACCGGTAGATACAAATTTATGAACAAAGAGATAGATTGTAGCCGAACTTTGTTTCTTATTACTACTAATGAAACTCGCGAAGAAATTGAGAACAATTTTGGAATAGGCGGAGTTCAGGGTGGCGGTGCTCAGAGAATTAACATAATAGACTTTGAAGATTTATCTTTAGAGGCTTGTATGGGGATTACTAATGATTTAGTGTCTAATATGCACAGTATTTTGACGGATCCAGAAGGGCCGTTTAAATTTGAAGATTTTATTATTT
>CAYYWE010000037.1:0-6826 GCA_964475315.1 uncultured Eubacteriales bacterium | reverse complement strand
AAAAATTAATATTAAAAATAAATTAGATTTTATAATATAATTCAAAGAAATATTAGATTTTTTGAGTAAAAATAGACAAAATAAAAAAATAATAGCTATAGAAATTGTGTGTTTAACTAGAAAAATTAACATAGAACAAAACAAAGAAATTAATATTTTAGTTCTTGGATCGAGATTATGTAAAAAAGAATCCCCACAAATATAACTATAATTTAAAACATTTTTAATTATATTAAATCATCCTTTTTATAATTTTAATTAAATTTTTATTAGCCTGGTCAATATTTAATATATTTTCTTCGATAAAATTAAATTTATTTTTAACAATAGACATTATTTTTGTAACATCTGGAATATCTAAGCCTAATTTTTCAAGTTCATTTTTTTGTTTAAACACATTTTTTACATTATCAAAAAATATTTGTTTTCCTTCATCAAGTACTAAGATTTTTTGTGAAATATAAACAACTTCTTCCATATTATGTGAAATAAATATTAAAATACACTGTGTTTTTTTTTGGTATTTTTTTAATAATTCTAAAATTTTGTGCTCGTTTGCAAAACCTAATCCAACAGTAGGTTCATCTAAAATTAAAATTTCTGGTTCCATTACTAAAACTCCAGCAATGGCGCATAATCGTTTTTCACCTCCCGATAAATTTAAAGGATTTTTTAACAAAAAATTATCATTAAAACCTAAAATATTAGATATTTTACATATACTACTTTTAATTTCATTTTTAGATATATTTTTGTTTTTTAACCCAAACGCAATCTCATCATAAACTGTATTTTCAAAAAATTGATGTTCTGGATACTGAAAAACTAGTCCTATCTGTGAAAAAAATTCATGCGTTTTTTTGCAAATGTTTAAATTATCTAAAAAAATCTCTCCACTGTCGGGGTACAGCAAACCATTTAACAGTTTTGCCAAAGTTGATTTTCCAGAACCCGACTTCCCAATTATTCCTAAAGTTTCGTTATTTTTTACACAAAAATTTATATTTTCTAGTGTTTTTTTGTGACTATTTTCCGATTTTAAATACGAATAACACAAATTTTTTACAGTAATCACGTATCTGAGTTCTCCAATACTCTAATAATTTCGGTAGCGCAGTCAACATTTGAAATCTTGTCAAAATCAACATTGTACCCTAAGTTTTTCAAGAAAAATAAAAGCTCAATTGATTGCGGAATCGAAATATTATATATATATTTACTTAACAAAAGCTCTTTCATACTTTTGAATATCAGAATTTTTTTATTGCTGAGTAAAATTATTTTATTTGCAAATATTATTTCTTTGATATCGTGCGTTATTAATAGGGTAGTTATTTTTTTGATTTTATTAATTTTATATACATAATTTATTATGTTTTTTTTAGATACAGGTTCCAACATCGATGTGGGTTCATCAAAAATTAATATTTCAGGTTCCATTGCAACAATACTGGCAATATTTAATTTTTGTTTTTGTCCGCCAGACAAACTATGTACAGACGTTTTTTTTATGTTTTCGAAATCAAACTCATGTAAAATTTTATCTAATTTGACTTTAATGTTTTCGCGTGAAAACCCTAAATTTTCAAGGCCGAATACAATTTCTTCTTCTACAGTCGGCATTATAATTTGATTATCAGGATTTTGAAACACGGTACCAATTTTTTTTCTAATATTAAAATAAAATTCATCAGAATTAGTATTTTTACTAAATATTTTTACTGTTCCCGATTCTGGAGTTAGCAATCCATTAATTAATTTAGCTAGCGTGCTTTTTCCTGAGCCATTATCACCTAAAATCCCAACAAAATCTCCGGATTCTATCGTTAAATTCACATTATTAAAAATGTCTTTATAATATATATTTTTTAGCTCTATAATATTTTCCATATAAACATATCACTTGTATTTAATTTTGAAAATTTACAATAGCAGTACTGCCGGCAGGCAATATTAAATTTGTATTAGAAATTGGTATTCCAATTTCGTCATTTGAGACTATTCCGCCACGTTTTTTCGCAACACTAATAGATAACATACAACTCATGACAGAAGGGGATAACCCTGCGGAATAAGAATTTATAGCCAAAAAAATCGGATTATCTGACAAAATTTTTTCACATATTACCAAAAAGTCGAACAATTTTTCTTCTATTTTCCAAAATTCCCCACGAGGCCCTCTACCATATGTCGGCGGGTCCATAATAATTATATCATATTTATTATTACGACGTATTTCTTTTAGCACAAATTTTTCACAATCGTCTACGATCCAACGAATTTTCGAATTCGACAAACCTGATAATTCAGCATTTTCATGAGCCCAACTGACCATGCCTCTAGATGCGTCAACATGACAAACTTCCGCACCAACAGAAGCGCACGCCAAAGTTGCACCACCTGTATAAGCAAATAAATTTAATACTTTAACATGTCTATTGCTGTTTTTTATTAAATCAATAAACAAATCCCAGTTTACTGCTTGTTCCGGAAATACTCCTGTATGTTTAAAATTCATGGCTTTTACTTTGAATTTTAACTTTTTATATTTAATCTGCCATGAATCTGGCAATTTTTTTACTATTCGCCAAGAGCCACCACCGGTATCAGATCTATGATAAATAGCATGTTTACTATGCCATCGACAATCATTTTCGTCTGATTTCCAGATAACCTGCGGATCGGGGCGGACAAAAATCTTGTCACCCCAACGTTCCAATCTTTGTCCTCGTGAAGCATCTATTAATTCATAATCTTCCCAGTATGTAAATCTCATTTTAACCTCTTGTTAATAACACCGAATATTTAAACTTTCACATTATAAAAATTTTCTAATAAAATTTTGATTTCGTTAAAGAAAATATTAAGTTTAGATTCATCTTTATGCTCAATCATGATTCTAATTTTAGGTTCCGTGCCAGACTCTCTTACCAAAATTCTACCATCGGTACCGATTGATTTTTTAATATTTTCTATACAATCTTTTAAATATTGATCTTGATTTAATAATTTTTTTTGTGTTAAATTTATATTAATATTGTATAATATTTGTGGGTATTTTTTTACAATATTATTAAATTTTGAAGCTTTTTTGCCAGAATTTATAATAATATTTAATATCTGCAGAGCTGTTAACTGACCATCGCCAGTATTTGAATAATCTTTAAAAATTATATGGCCAGACTGCTCCCCGCCGAAATTGTAATTATTATTTAAAATTTTGTCAAGAACATATTTATCTCCAACTTGAGTTTCAACAAAATTTATACTATTTTTTTCACAAAATTTTTTTAAACCTAAATTAGACATCACAGTCCCCACTACGGTATTACTATAAAGTTTATTGTTTTTTTTTAAATTTTGTGCACAAATACCTAAAATTGTATCTCCGTCTATTATATTGCCGAGTTCATCAATAGCGAGACATCTGTCAGCGTCGCCGTCAAAAGCAAAACCAATATCATATTTTTTTTCTTTTATTAAATTTGTTAAATTTTGAATGCACGTCGAACCGCAATTTTTATTTATATTTAACCCATCATAATTTTTATTTATAAAATCACATAATATATTTGGCCCTAATTTTGTAAAAATCTTCTCGACAGTAGTACAAGCTGAACCGTTAGCACAGTCAATTAAAATTTTAAATTTATTTTTTTTGTTAATATTTACTGTATTTAATATATTACTTATGTAATAATTTATCAAATTTTCCTGTCTTGAAACTTGACCTACTATATTATTATTATTATTTACATCACAAAAATCTGAGTTAAAAATCATTTGCTCAATTTGCTGTTCTAATATCTCAGAAAGTTTATAACCGTGTGAATCAAAAATTTTAATTCCATTAAATTCATAAGAATTATGTGACGCTGAAATCATTACACCTACATCAAAATTTAATTTTTCGGTCAAAAATGCGATTGCCGGAGTAGGTACAATTCCGACAGAGACGACATTCCCACCGCTCGCACAAATCCCAGCACTTAATGCACATTCTAGCATATCACACGAATTTCTAGTATCTTTACCTATTAGTATTTTAAAATTATTAAATTTTTGTTTAATTATTTTAGAAAGTGCCATCCCGATTTTGAAAACCAAATCACAATTTAACTCTTTATTTACAATTCCTCGTATACCATCTGTTCCAAACAGTTTTGTTACGTTCATGTTAAACACAAAACCTCCATTTTATAATTAATTATTTCTTAAAAAAATTGCATTGCTCTGGCAAATTATCAAATTTATATTGGTATCCCATATGAGAATAACCAGCGTGTGTAACACATCTACCACGTGGCGTACGACTTATGAATCCAATTTGAATCAAAAATGGCTCATAAACGTCCTCTATGGTCACCGATTCTTCACCTATCGCAGCCGCCAAAGTTTCAAGACCGACTGGCCCGCCAGAGTAAAACTCTATCATAGTTTTGAGCAATTTTCTATCCCCAGAATCTAGTCCTAGTTCATCGACTCCTAGGTGTTCAAGTGCCTCTTGAGCGACCGAAACATCGATTTTACCACTGTTTTTGACTTGTGCAAAATCTCGAACTCTTTTTAACAATCTATTAGCAATTCGTGGGGTCCCACGAGATCTTGACGCGATTTCTGTTATACCATCGTCATCAAAATTTATGTTAAGAATTTGCGCATTTCTCTTTAAAATCAATGAAAGTTCATTTACAGTATATAATTCTAAACGTAAAATCACACCAAATCTGTCTCGTAATGGTGCAGTTAGCTGCCCCGCACGAGTGGTTGCTCCGACTAACGTGAATTTCGGCAGCGGCAGGTGATATGAAGTTGCCATTTGTCCTTTTCCAGTAATTATGTCTATAGAAAAGTCTTCCATAGCAGGATATAAAATTTCTTCTACGCTTCTAGATAATCTGTGAATTTCATCTATAAATAACACGTCACCATCTGACAAATTTGTTAAAAGTGATGCTAAATCTCCTGGACGCTCAATAGCTGGTCCAGATGTTATTTTTATATTAACATTAAGCTCGTGTGCTATTATCATAGAAAGCGTAGTCTTTCCAAGACCTGGCGGCCCATATAATAATACATGATCTAGTTGTTCTTTACGAATTTTTGCGGCTTCTATAAAAATTTTTAAATTTTTTTTAACTTGTTCTTGACCAACATAATTGTCCAAACTTCTAGGCCTTAATGGATTGTCAAGCCCGAAACTATCCTCTTCAAGCCGATCTTCAAAACTTTCCTCAGGGCTCAAAACTCGAGTTTCTGTATTATTTTTATTATTATTTTGCATAAATTATTCACCTATTATTATTTATTATTCATATTTTTTAACGCAACTTTAATTATTTCTTCCACAGATAAATTTTCATCTAAATTTAGAACCACTGACTTTATTTCTGACTGTGTGTACCCAAGTGAATTTAAAGCTCGTATAGCTTCCTGTTTATTTTTAGAACTTTCTAAATATATTTTTTTATTTGTATTATTTTTTAGTTCTAATTCTGAAAAAATATTAATATTTTTAATTTTATCTTTAAGTTCTAGGACTATTCTTTGGGCTGTTTTGGCACCAATTCCAGTTACAAACGTTAAAGACTTGTTATCATTTGAAGAGATTAATTCTATTAATTTTTGTGGTACAAATTGAGACAAAATAGCTAACCCTGCTCTGGGTCCTACTCCGGATACAGAAATTAATAATTTAAAACATTCAAGTTCTAACAAATCAAAAAAGCCAAAAATTTCTATATTATCTTGTCTAATATTTACATAAGTATAAATAACTATTTCAGAATTTATGCAAGAACTATAAAAGCTCTGAGTCACACCAGACGTTAAACATTTGTATCCGACGCCAGCACATTCTACAACTACAAAATTTTCTTTAATTAAAACTAAATTTCCTTTAAGACTATATATCAAATTATAATCACACTCCAGAAATTATATTATTTTTCATACTCAAAATCTTATTATTAACGTAATAAAATCCAAAAGAATTCACATGACACACCGCCACAGCCAATGCATCAGCCGCATCGTCTGGTTTTGGAATATCATCTAATTTTAACAATCTTTGAACAGTCAGCATCATTTGTTTTTTTAAAGCTTTTCCGTAGCCCGCTATTGAATTTTTAATTTGCAGCGGTGTGTACTCAAACACTGGTATGTTACATTTTTTTGCAGCTAACAATATAACTCCTCTAGCTTGCGCGACATCTATAGCCGTTTTTTGATTATTTTGAAAGTACAATTTTTCTATCGCAACATTTTCAGGTTTATATATATTTAATATTTCTAAAATTTTATCATATATATATTCCAGTCTATTTATAAAATTTTCATTAGAATTTGTCGTAACCACTCCGTGTTTTAAATACAAATATTTTCCCAGTTTATAATTTATCAATCCATAGCCTACAATAGCATACCCTGGATCTATTCCCAATATTACCAATTTTGTCACCTCTTGATTATTATATCCACCTATTTAATATTTGTAAACCAACTAAATCCCAGATCTAATATCAATTAAATTTTAGACCTAAGATAAAATAAGAAAATATTAATTGGTAATTATAAAAAACAAGAGATTCTAGCAGCAAACTGATAATGCCCAAGAATTTTATTTTTTTATTTTTAAGTTATTTATATCATCAATTTTTGGAACAGAAACAATTTTTTTTACAAAATATCCTTCATGATTTTTTTCATCGTAAACAAAACTTAGTTCTATAATATAACCTACTTCTTCACCAATAGTTTTTGAAAATAGGCCGTAAATTTTGTCCTCAAGTTTAAATTTAGAACGACCCTGCATAAGTTTGTCGTC
>CAYYWE010000036.1:0-7011 GCA_964475315.1 uncultured Eubacteriales bacterium | reverse complement strand
GATCAAGAAAATCTGACAACCAAACAGAAACTCATAAAAATCCAAATTCGGGTTTTGGTACACGTACTGGTGGTAGTGGTCAAACATCCAAACCTAATGTAGAAAAATTTAGCGAACTTGTAGATAACTACAAAAAAATAGATATAAATATAGACCAAAGCGTTAGAAACAGAATACACGTAATTATTGGCGATATAACAAAAATTCGAGCTGAAAATACTATAGAAGTTGATGCGATTGTAAATGCTGCGAATTCTAAGATGCGTGGTGGTGGCGGTGTTGATAGGACAGTACACGGAGCCGCAGGCGAAGGTTTATTAAACTACGAGAAAATTAATAATTTAAGTTGTCCGTGCGGAAGTGCCGTAGCTACTCCAGCGTTTGATTTGGGTAAGCGAGGTCAAAAATATATTATCCATACGGTCGCGCCTCAGGGCTTAACTCAAGATACTGGTTTAGAAGCCGATACTATGCGTTCGTGCTATTCTGAAAGTATCAAGTTAGCTTACAACAATAGTTGCAGTAAAATAGCATTTCCACCATTAGGTGTTGGTATTTTTGGATGTGACTTAATGAATTCAACAAGTATAGCTTGGATGACTGTCGCGCAAGAATTGTCAAAATCTGAGTACAAAAATATGCACGTGTATTTTACATGTATTCCGTTTATTAACAATAATGCTGCTAGTGTTATGAAGACGGTTGCGATTTATAAAGCTTTTGCTGAGAAAAATGATATAGATATAATTGATAGACAAGATTATTTAAATCAAGATGTTTACGCAGGTTAGAAATATCAAAGTAATTTTTAAGGAGTTTTAATTGTAATGTCAAAAGTGGTTTTGTATGGCAATAATTGCCCGAAGTGTAGGATATTGGCTGAGAAGCTGGGCTTAAAAAATATAGATTTTGAAGAAAATAACAATGTAGAAAACTTAATTTCTATGGGATTTATGAGTGTGCCAGTATTAGAGGTAGACGGAAAACTTATGGATTTTCAAGAAGCTAATAATTGGGTGAACGGCCAAAAAATAATTTCAGGAAATCTTGACGAGAAAGGTATTGCTTGATTTAATGAATATAAAATTAAATTTTTATCCAGAGTTTATAAAGTCTCTTGAAAGTTTAAAAGAGAAATACGGCGAAAAATTTTTAATAATGAACGGTTTTTCGGATTTTAATTTAAATTTTACGGATTTTATAGATAATTTTATTAAATCTAGTAGTGTTGCGGATACTACTATCGATGCGAATGCAAATAGTACGACAATGGATGTTAGGACTTTGTTGTCTGACATGGTGAAGCCGCATACTAAATTATTGTCATATAACAAAATTTTTAAAAGTACGTGTGAAAAATATGGTATAGATTTAGCAAATAAATGGCTCGAAGGCGAATGGAATGGTGAGTTTTATTTACATAATTCTTCGTCTGCGAGTTTTATGCCGTATTGTTATGCATATGACTTGGATAAATTGGTCGAAAAGGGTTTGTATTTTATTAATAAATTTAAGACTGGTGCACCTCAACATTTAACGACTTATAATGACCATGTGTTAGAGTTTATAAGTTGGACAGCAAATAGAAGTAGTGGCGCTGTTGGTTTGCCGAGTTACTTGTTGTATTCGTATTATTTTTGGTATAACGATGTGAAAAATAATTTTTATTTAAAAGACCCTGAATATTATCGTAAGCAATGTTTCCAGAAATTTATATATGATTTGAACCAACCGTATTTGAGAGTTACGGAATGTGCGTTTTCTAATATTAGTGTTATGGACAGAAATTATTTAGCTGAATTGTTTGGTGGACGTAAATTCCCGAATGGCGAGTATGTGATTGATCATATTGAACAAATTATTGAACACCAGAAAGTATTTATGGAAGTAGTATCTGAAATTCGCGAAGAAACTATGATGACTTTTCCGGTTTTGACATATTCTTTGTTGTTCCAAAACGGTAAATTTGTGGATGAAGAGTTTGCAAGATGGTGCAATAAACACAATATGAAGTGGTACGACAGTAATTTTTATGTTGGAAATGACGTAACCAGTCTTTCAAATTGTTGTAGACTTATTTCAAATACTTCAAAACTTGATGCGTTTATAAATTCAGTCGGTGGTACGTCACTTTCTATAGGTAGCGTTCAGGTTAACACTATAAATTTAAGACGTATAGCTCTGGAATCTAATAAAAATAAAACTAAATTTTTAGAAATTTTAAAATCTAGACTGGATATTTGTATAAAAATTTTAGACGTTATAAGAGATATTATACAAGAAAATATTAAAAATAATTTGTTACCTAATTATACGCATAATTTAATAGAACTTGAAAAGCAGTATAATACCATTGGTATAACAGCTATGTATGAAGCTTTATGCGAGTTCGATATGATAAACACAGATGAATTTGGCAATAAATTTTATTCAGAGCCTGGTTTGGAATTTGCAAAAGAAATATTAAGTTTTATTAATAATCAAAAAGAGTTATATAATTTTAAATATAGTATAAATGTAGAAGCGGTGCCTGCTGAACGAGCAAATGTAGTTTTAAGTCACAAAGATAGCAATTTATTTCCAGATAAAGAAAATTATTTGATATATTCAAATCAGTGGATCCCGTTAATGGAAAAATGTACTTTGAACGAGAAAATAAAATTGGGGTCAATATTAGATAAAGAGTGCGGTGGAGGACAGATCTCGCATATTAATTTAGCGGGGAAATTTACGAGTGAGGAACAAGCATGGGATTTGTTAAATTTAATAGCGAAATCTGGGGTTATATATTTTGCATATAATTGTAAAATTTCTGTTTGTTCTAGTGAACATGCGTTTTTCTCTGAATTTTGCCCAAAATGTGGAGAGAAACCTGTTGATACGTATTCGAGAGTAGTAGGATTTTTAGTGCCATTGTCGGCATATAGTAAAGAAAGAAAACAAGAATTTGAAAAAAGAAAGTGGTTTAATTTAGATGACAGATGAAAATTCTATTAAAAATTTTTTAGAATTTATGTCTGTCAAAGAGATAGTTGATGAGAATTTTCAGGATTACAAAAAAGCTTCGATGTTTGTATGTGCAAATTCGTGTGACTTTAAATGTTTAACTGAACTTAATAAAAATATAAATATTTGTCAAAACATGAAAGCCTCTAGAATGCCCGATTTTGATATTAAAATTTCGGACATATTCGACAGGTACATCTCGAATATTATTACAAGATCTGTGGTAATTGGTGGGCTTGAGCCTATGTTGCAAATTAATGAGGTTTTGTCTTTAATTGATTATTTTAGAAAAAATAATTGTTTTGATGATTTTGTGATTTACACGGGTTACTATAAATATGAGATTGAAAAAAGTATACAAAAATTACAGAATTTTAAAAATATTATAGTAAAATTCGGACGATTTGTGCCAGATTCTGTACCTAGATATGATAACATTCTAGGCGTGGTTTTGAGTTCAGAAAATCAGTACGCAGAAAAAATAAGTTGATTTTTAATATTTTTTGTATTATAATTTGTGTCATGATTTTTATTTTGATTATAGCAAGTAGTGTTTTTTAGGAGGTTTGTTTTTATATATTATGAACAAAAAAAACGAAAATAATATCGAAAATATAGTAAACTTATGTAAAAATCGTGGATTTATATTTTCAGGTTCGGAAATTTACGGTGGTCTCGCGAACACTTGGGATTACGGCCCGTTAGGTGTAGAACTGAAAAATAATATTAAAAAAGCTTGGATTAAGAAATTTGTTCAGGAGTGCAAATATAATACTAATTTGGATAGTGGAATCCTGATGAATCCCAAAGTTTGGGAGGCCTCTGGGCATGTTAGTGGCTTTTCGGATCCTCTTATGGACTGCAAAAATTGTAAAACTAGACATCGTGCTGATAATTTAATAGAACAAAATAATTTAAATCCTGTTGGTATGAGTTTTAAACAAATGGAAGATTGTATTAAAAGTAATAATATTACATGTCCGGAGTGTAAGTCAAATAATTTCACCGAAATTAGAAATTTTAATCTAATGTTCAAGACTTATCAAGGTGTGACAGAAGAGAGCAAAAATGAGATTTATCTTAGGCCCGAGACAGCACAGGGGATTTTTGTGAATTTTGCGAACGTTCAAAGAGCTATGCGCAAGAAAATTCCGTTTGGTATTGCACAAATTGGTAAGTCTTTCAGAAACGAGATCACGCCTGGAAATTTTACTTTCAGAACTCGCGAGTTTGAACAAATGGAACTTGAATTTTTCTGCAAGCCAGGAACAGATCTAGATTGGTTTGAATATTGGAAAGAATTTTGTAAAAACTGGTTGTTAAAATTAAATATTAATTTAAATAATATTAGAATTCGTGATCATAAAAAAGAAGAGTTATGTCACTATTCCAGTGCAACTTCTGATATAGAATACAATTTCCCGTTTGGATGGGGTGAGTTGTGGGGTATAGCAGATCGTACGGATTATGATTTGAAGCAGCATCAAAAATATTCTGGAAAAAATCTTGATTACTTTGATCCTGAGACTAATGAAAAATACATTCCGTATGTGATTGAACCGTCATTAGGTGTCGATAGGATGACGTTGGCGTTCTTGTGCGACGCATATACAGAAGAAAAAATTTCCGAAACAAACACCAGAATAGTGCTAAAATTACATCCTATGTTAGCTCCGTATAAAATTTGTGTTATGCCGCTATCGAAAAAAGTATCGTCAGGTGCTGAAAAAATTTACGAAGATTTAACAAAAGACTTCATGACAGATTATGACGAAACTGGATCAATAGGTAAAAGGTACAGAAGACAGGACGAAATCGGTACGCCATTTTGTGTAACTTACGATTTTGATAGTGAAAACGATAATTGTGTTACGATTCGGGATAGAGATACTATGCGACAAGAACGAATTAATGTTAAGAATATAAAAAAATATATTAAAAGTAAATTATATTTTTGATAAACAGGTGAAAAATATTTGGAGAATATTAACAAAAAATTAATATATATGGACAATGCGGCAACTACTCCTATAGATAAACGAGTACTTGATGTTATGATGCCATATTTTACGGAAAGTTTCGGTAATCCATCTAGTATATATTCTTTAGGCAGAAAGTCTAAAATTGAAATAGAAAAATCAAGAAAAATTGTCGCAAATTTACTAAATTCAGAACCTGAAGAGATATTTTTTACCTCAGGTGGTACGGAATCTGACAATTGGGCGATTAAAAATATTGCTTTTCAAGGGCTAAAAAAAGGTAAAAACCATGTTATAACTTCTAAAATAGAACATCATGCTGTTTTACATACTATGAAATTTTTGGAGAAAAACGGCTTTGATGTTGTATATTTAGATGTAGACAAAAATGGTTTTATAAATTTAGAGGATTTGGATAAGAAAATCACACAAAAAACTGCACTTGTTAGTATTATGTACGCAAATAATGAGATCGGAACTATACAAAATATACAAAAAATTGGAGAAATTTGTAAAAAAAATAATACAATTTTTCATACAGATGCTGTCCAAGCCGTCGGACACATAATTATAGATGTAAAAAAAGAAAACATAGATTTGCTATCGTTATCGGCTCATAAATTTAATGGTCCTAAAGGGGTTGGCGCACTTTATGTTAATAAAAGATTAAAATTAGGAAGTTTTTTAGAGGGTGGTTCACAAGAGTTTAATAAACGTGCTGGAACTGAAAACATACCTGGAATAATCGGTTTAGCAAAGGCACTTGAGGTCTCTCTTGAAAATTTAGCACAGAAAAATATGGATTTAAAATTAAAACGAGAAAAACTAATTAAAAAAATATTAGAAATTCCAAAGACTAGATTAAATGGGGATTTGATAAAAAGATTACCAGGTAATATAAATGTGTGTTTCGAGGGCGTCGAAGGTGAGTCGCTTCTGTTGTTGCTGGATCAGGCAGGAATTTGCGCATCATCAGGGTCGGCTTGTACATCGGGATCGCTAGATCCGAGCCATGTTTTGCTAGCGATTGGTTTGCCACATGAAATTGCACATGGTTCTTTAAGATTAACTTTGAGTGGACTTAACACATATAAAGAAATAGAATTTGTCGCAAAAGAAATCAACAAATCTGTAATAAGACTTAGAAATATGTCTCCATTGTGGGAAAAATTAAATAAAGTTAACTAATTTTGTAAAATTCGAGGTGAGAATATGTTATATAGTGACAAAGTTATGGATCATTTTGCGAATCCGAGAAATGTTGGAGAATTAACTGATGCCAATGGAATTGGTGAGGTTGGAAACGCAAAATGTGGTGATATTATGAAAATTTATTTGAAAATTGACAATAATATAATTAAAGATGTGAAATTCAAAACTTTTGGTTGTGGTGCCGCAATTGCTACAAGCTCAATGGCTACTGAGTTAATTAAAAATAAGTCGATTGAGGATGCTCTAAAAATTACAAACAAAGTTGTACTTGAGGCTCTTGACGGTCTTCCACCGGTTAAAATTCATTGTTCTGTGCTTGCTGAACAGGCTGTTAAAGCTGCAATTTCAGATTATTATACAAGAAAAAATATAGATCCGGAGCCAATTATAGGTAAATTAGATGGAAATAGTTGTAATTCGGAAGAGTGTTTGTGTGATGTGAAATTTTAAATTTGTATGTGAGGGTTAAGTTTTGAAGAGATTTTTTGGAATGGTATTAAGTTTTTGTTTAATTTTTGGTTTAACAGGGTGTAATAAAAATGGCTCAGGAAAAACGAGTATAGTAACTTCTTGTTATCCAATTTATATAATGACATTGAATATTACTAAAAATATTGATAGTGTGCAAGTTTCAAATATGTGTAGCGTAGATACGGGTTGCTTACATAATTTTCAGTTGCGTTCAGATGATTTAAAAAAAATCGAAAGTTCATCATTTTTTATAATAAACGGCGCTGGTATGGAAACTTTTTTAGATAAAATACTCAAAGAATCTTCTGGTATTAAAATTATAGACTCTAGTAGTAATATGGAT
>CAYYWE010000035.1:0-7034 GCA_964475315.1 uncultured Eubacteriales bacterium | reverse complement strand
TTCTAGCGAACAAATTAATAACACAAATAATAATACTAGTGATGAAGATGATTTTGCAGAATTTGATGATTAAAAAACAGGACACTTTTTTAAGTAATATTAATAGGTGATGAATATTGTTAGAAAAATATTAATTTGGGTATGTTCAATTTTATGCATAGGATCTGTTGGAGTAATAGTAAAAATACTTGTGATAGACCCTATGTTTGCTGGTAATATAAATAACGAGGCAAAAAATATATATTATCAGAACGAAAATTTAGAACCAGAAGACAAATTTTCAGAACTTTTAGATATAAATCAAGACATATACGGATGGATTAGTATTGAAAATACACGCATAGATTATCCCGTAGTTAGGACGACTCACGATACTGCTGATTTTTATTTAGCGCATAATTATAAAAAAGAAAAGTCAAAGTACGGCACAATTTTTATGGATCCTGACTGTGATCCTGTCCGTGGAATTAAAAATACGACTCTATACGGCCATCATATGTCTGATGGCCAGATGTTTGCGGATTTGTTAAAATATTCAGATTTAGAATTTTACAAAGCTCATCCGGTTATTAAATTTGACACGAGATTATCTAATGGTACCTGGAAAATTATATCTATTTTTAAGACAAATACTCGTGAAGAACACGGGGAATTATTTAATTATACTAAAACCAATTTCGAGTCTATAACAGATTTTATGAATTTTATTAATGAAATAAAAAAACGTTCTTTAATTAGTACAAATATAGAAGTTTACGCTGATGATGTTTTGCTTACATTATCGACTTGTTCGTACGAATTTAAAGACTTTAGGACTGTCATAGTTGCTAGAAAAGTCAGAAACCTCGAAAGTCCAAATGTAGACGTAAGCTCTGCTACTAAAGCTACAAATCCACTTATGCCCGCTTGTTATTATAAATAAATTTAAACAAAAAATAATATTTTTCAAGGAGTAACTTTCATTGGCATTAAGAAAAATAATCACTGAAGAAAACGAAATTTTGTACAAAAAATCCAGACCAGTTGAAAAATTTGACGAAAAACTAGGAATACTAATAGACGACATGATAGAAACTATGCGAAAAGCTAAAGGAATAGGTCTAGCAGCACCACAAATTGGAATTTTAAGACGTATAGTAGTCATAGAAATATATGACCAGCTTATAGAGTTAGTAAACCCAGAAATTGTAGAATCGTCAGGCGAACAAAAAGAAGAAGAAGGTTGTCTGTCATGTCCGGGCTTCCATGCAAAAACTTTAAGACCTAATTATGTTAAAGTCACAGGCTTCGATAGGTTTGGAAATCAAGTTACATATAACGGCCAAAAATTAAAAGCTCGAGCTTTTTGTCATGAACTAGACCATCTTGATGGTGTGTTGTTCAAGTCTAGACTGGTTTGAGTTTAATTTAAAATAACTTTTTAAAGTTCTTATATTTAATAAGAACTTTTTGTTTTATATATCAAATCTAGAAAAATATTCATATTATATTAATATAATTTAATATTTTTAAATTAAGATTATAAAATTAATATATTTTGAATTATTTTAAATAAAAGAAGTGAACAAATATGATATATTTAGACAATTCGGCAACTAGCTTTCCAAAACCTATGAGCGTAAATAATGCAGTAGCACAAGCTATGAAAATATATGGAGCAAATCCTGGACGAAGTGGACATACTATGTCAAAAAAATCCGGGCTAGAAATAGAACGAGCACGAAAAACAGTAGCAAATTTCTTTGGTGCACATGACATAAAAGACGTAGCTTTTACTTTAAACTGTACACAAGCTATAAACATGGTAATAAAAGGAATTTTAAAATCTGGAGATCACGTAATAGTTTCAAATTTAGAACACAATGCAGTCATGAGACCCATAAGAAAATTACAAAAAATAAATTATATAGATTATACTGTCGCTGAAGTATACCCAGGAGATTTTGATAAAACTGTAGACTCTTTCCGAAATTCTATAAATTCTAAAACAAGTTTAATAATTTGCACACATGCTTCTAATGTCTTAGGTATCAGATTACCAATAGAACGAATTGCTGCTATGGCAAAAATTTACGAAATTCCAATATTAGTCGACGCTGCACAATCATCTGGGTTGCTGCCAATAAATATAAAAAATACAGGTATAGATTATTTATGCGTAGCTGGACATAAAGCTCTATATGGCCCAATGGGAACTGGAATTTTGATAACTCATTCCGCGGACAAACTTGACACTATTATAGAAGGTGGAACCGGTACAAATTCTCTTACTTTTTGCCACCCAAAAGAAATGCCACAAAAATTTGAAAGTGGTACACCAAATATGTCAGGCATAAGTGGTCTGCGAGCAGGTATAGAGTTTGTAAATAAAATAAAAATACAAAATATTTTTAATCACGAAATAAATTTAATGTCATATTTATATGATAATCTAAAACAAATTAAAAATATAGAATTATATACTGATAGACCAAATTATGATTTTTTTGTACCTGTATTAAGTTTTAATATTAAAAATTATTCCAGTGACGAAATAGGTAAAATTTTAAATAACAATAACATAGAAGTTCGAACTGGCCTACATTGCGCGCCAACCGCGCACAAATATATTAATACTCTTGAACGCGGTACAATAAGAGTAAGCCCATCTGTGTTTAATAACAAACAAGAAATAAATAAACTAATTAATATTATTAAAAATATTAAATAAATTAACACTATACACTTTCCTTGTTCAACTTAAAATAAAATTTTGTATATTTTTGGATAATACAAATAAATTAATATTTTATATATATTTTTTTGATTTTTTTTTAATGCAAAACCACACAAATAGTAATATACAAAAGATGCAAAAAATAATACAATAAAAGTATTATAATAATTAACTTTCGCAAGCACAGACAAAGAAAAAAATTTTGAATCAAACAGATCGAATTATTCCGTGGGAAAAACGAGTAGAACTAATTGAACAACATTTTATACAAAGGGAAACGGGGCAACAAGTTATATGACAAGAAATTGATGCTAAATATACCCTTTATAAATTTGTTTTTTTGGATTACATTAGAATCTATGGCTGAAAAAATAATATGCGTTCAAGAATTTAAATAAACTTTTCAAATTTCAAGATTTGTTTATCAAAATCAGCCTGGGCGAGACCCAGGAACTTTTTTTTGAAATATATTTTTAAAATCTCTTTGTTAGTTATATTTTTGTTATTAAAATCTAAATTTTTTAATAATATACTAACACCATTTAAGAATAATCTGGTTTGAAAGCTGTTTAATTCTAGTGATTTAAAATTTTGAAATAACTTTTCGGTGTTAAAAATATAATTTTGAACAATGTCCTGAGTATTCAAAACTTTAATTTTGTCTAAAAAAACACTTTGAGAAATACTAAAAGAATTTGACATAGTTCTAATTAAATTACTCATACAGGCATCGGTGTGTAGTTCTTGCCCTATATCGTGACATAAAGATCTAATATAAGTACCCTTAGAACATAAAATTTTTAACTGTGCAGTTTGATTGATTTTATCAAAACTTAACAAATTTATATTTTTTATAATTATACTACGAGCGGGACGTTCTATTTCGATGCCACGACGAGCTAAATTACATAATTTAACACCATTTTGTTTAATAGCGGAGTACATAGGCGGAATTTGTTTGATCTCACCGGTAAATTTTTCTAGAATATTAACTAAATCTTCACGAGAAATATTTGATTTTTTAGTATTCAAAATCTTCCCCCATATATCCCAAGTATCTGTGGTCACACCGAACTTTATCTCACATATATACTCTTTGTAATTGTCAGGAGCATAAACTTGAAATTTCGTACTAGAACCTAGCAAAACGGGCAACACACCTGTAGCCATCGGATCTAGAGTTCCCATATGACCTATTTTCTTTTGATTAAATTTCTTTCTTAAAACACCAATTACATCAAAAGATGTAAAATTTTGGGGTTTATTTATAATTAAAATACCATTAATATTCGTATTGGAATTCATGTATATATATTTACCATCCTAAGAATTTTATAATTTTAATTATAATTATATTTAACAAATTTTGTACTGAAATTTTTCCCGAAATACTAAAACCGGAAGCTTTATAATGGCCACCACCGTTAAATAACATAGCTATACTGTTGGCATTAACGTGTTCTGACGTACGCACAGAAACTTTGTATTCACCATTTTCTCTTTCGCGTAATACTATACCTATTTGTACGCCTTCGATTCTAATTGGAATAGATGCTATACCGTCACAATCAGTTTCGGCAAGTCCATGATCTTTAATATTTTGATAAGTTACATAACTAATAGCAATTCTATCTTGACAATAATATTTAATATTATTATATAAAATTTTTTCTATTTCCAAAATTTTTTTAGATTTTAAAGTAAAAAACTTTTCATTAAGATCGGAAGTCTTAATATCAAATTTCATGAGTTCCGAAGCTATATAATGAGTCGTAGAAGTAGTGTTTGAATATCTAAAACAACCTGTATCAGTAGAAATTCCCAAGTATAGCCCTTCAGCCATTTGTTTATCTAGCGGTATTTCCATAATATTAATCAAATCATAAATTATCTCGCAATTTGCGGCCGCACCAGAGTCTACGTAATTCATACTGGCATAATTTGTATTAGAAACATGGTGATCTATACATAAGTCTATTCTAGAAATACATTTTTGGAGTGTATTATCTAGTAACGAATCTGCAGCAAGATCTACAGAAACTATGTAATTTGGTCTAAATTTTTTGGGTATATTAATATAACTATCAAAAAATTCGTATTTTTTTTGTAACTTAGAACCTAACAAAACTTTGCAGGTTTTGTTAATTTTTTGTAATGCTCTGCACAAAACAAATGCAGAACCTAATGCATCACCATCTGGAAAAGAATGGGTTAAAATATATATATTATTAATATTTTGTAAAATTTGTGAGACATTATTTAAATTTTCTATTTTTTTAAAATTACTCATAATATTTTGCACTTCCTAAATTTTGTATTTTATAAATAATATTCAATATTTTTTATTATTTTGGAAAAATTTTTCTAGTTCAGAAATTAAAAGTGGGCACAAAGCCAAGATTATTACTATGGTCCACTGTAAAAAATTTAATGGCTGAGTTTTAAAGAAATTATTTAAACTAGGAATAATTATAGTTATAATTTGTAATATTATACACAAAATCACGGAATACATTAATTTAATATTAGTAAAAATACCAGTTATAAAAACAGATTTTTTATTCTGAACATTAAATGCATGAATTAATTGACTTAATCCCAGAGTCACAAAACACATAGTTCTTCCAATAATTGGATCCAAAAAACTCGTATCAAAAAACACTCTTCCAATAGTATACGCCAGAAAGCCAATCGCAGAAATAAAACAACCTTCGATTATTATATTATATCCCATATTGTTTGAAAATAGACTTCTTTTAGAATCCAGTGGTGGCCTGTTCATAATGTTACGATCAATCGGATCGACTCCTAATGCAAGTGCCGGAAATGCGTCAGTCACGGTGTTTATCCACAATAAATGTACTGCTAATAATGGCGTTGGAACTTTTAACAAAAATCCCAATAACACCGTCAAAACTTCGCCTATGTTAGTAGACAACAGAAAATGTATTGTTTTTTTGATATTTTCATACATTCCGCGACCCTGTTTAATAGCTTCAACTATGGTTTTGAAATTATCATCGGTTATTATCATATCAGAAGCTGATTTTGCCGCGTCAGTACCAGATTTGCCCATTGCACAACCAATATCAGCTATTTTTAAAGCTGGCGCATCATTAATTCCGTCACCTGTCATAGCAACAATATTATTATTTTTTTGAAAAGCTTTTATTATTTTTACTTTATGTTCAGGCGAAACTCTTGCAAAAACACTGTAATTATTTATAATCTCACCTAGTTCTTCTTCACTAATATTATTTAGTTCTGCACCGGTCATAATTTTGGAATTACTATCTAAAATTCCCAGTGAACTAGCCACAGCTTCAGCGGTAAAAGCATGATCACCTGTAATCATAACAGTCTTAATTCCAGCTCTTTTACAATCTTGTATAGCATATTTAACTTCAGGCCTCACAGGGTCGCAAATACCAAAAATTCCGCAAAAAATCAAATTTCTTTCTAAATTATTAGTATCAAAATTGTCCAAATTATCTAAATTTTTATAGCCTATACCAATAACTCTTAAAGACTTTTTAGTCATATCTAAATTATCTTGATTTATTTTATTAATAATATTATTATTTAAATCTAATATTTTATTATTAAATTTATAATAATTACATTTTTTTAATATTATATCAAGTGCGCCTTTAATAATTATTTTGTATTTATTATTTATTTTATGTACAGTTAGCATATATTTTTTAGAGGAACTAAACGGTATTTCAAATATTCTTTTATAGTCATTTTTTAAGTTATTTATATTAATATCATAATTTAAAGCTTTAGTCAAAATAGAATTCTCAGTTGGTTCACCTTTTATATTAAATTTATTAATATTATTATAATTTGTAATTATAGAATTATTACACAACACACCTAATTCTAGTATTTCTTTAGCCTGGTTTGAATTAAAATTTAAAATATTATTTATAACTCTTATTTCTTGCAAAGTCATTTTGTTTTGAGTTAAAGTACCAGTTTTGTCTGAACAAATTATATTTACGTGCCCAAGAGTCTCAACAGCAGACAAATTTCGTACAATAGTATTTCTCATGGCCATTCTTCGTACACCACTCGCCAAAACTATAGTTACAACAGCAGGTAATCCCTCAGGAATTGCAGCTACAGCAAGACTTACAGATATCATAAACATTTCTAAAAAATTAATATTTTGAGCTAATCCTAATATAAATACAATAATACTTATTATAATTATAAATATTCCTATAATTTTACCTGTTTTTTCTAGTTTTATACTTAATGGAGTTTTAAAATCTTGTTTTGAATTTATTAAATTGGCTATTTTACCAACTTG
>CAYYWE010000034.1:0-7034 GCA_964475315.1 uncultured Eubacteriales bacterium | reverse complement strand
TAAGTATAAATTACAGTTGACTTTATGTTTTAGCAGTGATAAAATTATCGAGTCTGTGTATGTAATATACAAAAGTTGTATGGATGCAAATTCGTGTTTACATGTTTATAATACATATAATAAACAAAAATTATTTTTTGGGAGGTTTTTAGTGTGTGTTTAAAGAATATTTGGAGAGCGTTGGCAGTAATTTTAATTTTGGTACTTGCACCACTTAAAGTTATTTCAGAGTTTTTAAATATTAAATTTGTCGAATCACAAGTTTATAGTTTGATTTTTTTATTTGTAATTTTGTGTATAGTTTCGATAATTTCTAGAGAAAAAGATAGTACAAATGGACTAAAAAATTTAGAAATTAATAAAAATATTTATTTAGGAATAACAAGTTTGCTAGTTTCAATGTCATTTTTTTGGTGCATTTCGGTTTACTACAGTGATACTTCACAATATGATTTTGAGTGGCAGCCAGTAGCAATGGCGATACTTTCGATATTGAGTTGTATAAGTTTTTTAATAATGTCTGTAGTGTTTTTTACAGGTAAAAATATATTCACAAAAGTGCCGTTTTTTCTATTTTGTCCGATATTTTGGTTCACTCTTGATATGATATTGTTTTTGTCCATACAAAATGATAATAATAATGTATATGATATATGTTTAACTGGTTTTTTAGCTCTATTTTTTGTGTATTATACACAGGTTTTTGCTACTTGTTCAGACAGAAACATAGTTAAAACTATACTTTCTATAGGTATTTCATGTATAGCGTTGAATATAACAAAAGCTTTTCCTGTTTTTATAAAATATATACAAGATTCTCGATCTGTAAAAGACGTTTATTTGGCAACTTGTACAATGGAAACTTTGGTAATTATTTTCATAATTACTCTTATAGTTGAAGTGAATTCTCAAATAAAAAATTCCAGAAATAATATTAATAACACACAGGTAATATAATAATATAATTTGAATATATTATACAAAAGTATTAATTAATTTTAGGGAGTTTTGTTTTATGGTAATAAAAATCGGTATAAACGGCTTCGGTAGAATCGGTAGAATGGTCTTGAGATTGGCATTAGAAAAGCCTGATAAATTTCAAGTTGTAGGTATTAATGACCCGTTTGTTTCTGGCGAATATATGTGCTATTTAGTAAAATATGACACTACTCATGGTATTTTTGATAAAAAAATAAGCTTTAGAGATAATTTGTTATATGTAAATAATGATTATATAAATATTTTTGAGGAAAAAAGTCCTGAGGACATCCCGTGGGGTACTGTAGGTGCTGATTATGTTGTTGAGTCGACGGGAGTATTTTGTACTGCTGAAAAAGCTTTTGGACACATAAAATCTGGCGCGAAAAAAGTCGTAATTTCCGCACCCGCTAAAGATGATATCACGCCGACTTTTGTATGTGGAGTAAATTTAGAAAAATATAAGAAAAATATGAATATTGTGTCTAATGCTTCGTGTACGACTAACTGTTTAGCGCCACTAGCAAAGGTAATTAATGATAATTTTGGCATACAAGAAGGTCTTATGACGACTGTTCACGCAATTACTAATACACAAAACACAGTTGATGGGCTGTCTAAAAAAGACTGGCGTGCTGGTAGAGCAGCTAGCGGGAACATTATCCCTTCTTCGACCGGTGCTGCGAAGGCTGTTGGGCTCGTTATTCCTGACCTTCAGGGCAAGTTGACTGGTATGGCGTTTAGAGTACCGGTTCTTAATGTTTCGGTTGTAGATTTGACGTGCAAGCTACAAAAATCTACTAATTTTCAAGAGATTTGTAGTAAAATTAAACAAGCCTCTGAGACTACTATGAAAAATATTTTAGGGTACACCAATGAAAATTTAGTCTCTAGTGATTTTTGTGGTGATTATCATACTTCTGTTTTTGACGAAAAAGCAAGCATTATGTTAAATAATAATTTTGTCAAATTGATTTCTTGGTATGATAATGAGTGGGCGTATAGTTCAAAGTTATTAGATTTAATTTATTACATGAATACAACAGATAATAAGTAACAAATAATAAAGTATATTTTTAGTTAGGTATGTGTTAAAAATACATGAATAATATTAATAAAAAACCAAGAAATAATATAATTATCATGCTAGTAATTAGTATTATGGTATTATTAAGTGTAACATTAACTGCTGGTTATTTTGCAGCTCGTGCTAAGAACAAAACCCCAAGAACGAATAATTTTAATAATTATATAAATGTAGCTTACAGTACTGATAGTGGTTATATATATCCTACGATTGTTTCGATGACGTCTTTAATGAAAAATTTAAATTATGAAACTTTTTGCAAGTTTACTATTTTAGTTTCTAACAATGTTACAGATCGACAAATAAGGAAATTGAACACAGTAGAAAATAAATATGAAAATTGTAGTATAAATATTGTAAACATGGGTGAAAAGTATAGTAATTCTGAGGTTTCATGCTGGTCCAAAGCTATGTACTACAGGCTTTGTCTACCAGAAATTTTAAAGTACGAGAAAAAATGCATTTATGTTGACGGCGATACTATTATTCGTAAAGATTTGACAGATATGTTTAATAATATAGATATGAACAATTATTATATTGCTGGAATTCGTGACATGAATACTGTGATAAATCAACACAGTAAGCACCATGAAACACTTGGAATTCCAGATCTTAATAGTTATGTGTGTTCTGGTGTGTTAATTATGAATCTTGAAAAATTAAGAAATGATAATATGACACAAAAGTTTAACGAAATTATAGAAAAAAATGATAATAGTAAAAACAAATTTTTACATTTTCCTGATCAGGATACTCTAAACATGGCTTGTTATGGAAATATTTTGGTTTTGCCGTTTAAATACGGTGCTTTAGTACATACTTCTTTGAAAAATTCATATGAAACTAGTGAATATGCACAATGGGCTTCAAATAAACACGACTGGGATGAAGGACGTACGGATCCGGTTATAGTACATTATACTGGTGAAAAGCCGTGGAATAATATAAAACGTGATTTTGGCCCTGAGTGGTGGAAGTATGCTGACGAAACAAATTACAGGCTCACCATAGATCGTTTGTATCCAGGAAGAAATTTATTTAAATAATAAAAGAAGCTCACAAATGTGAGCTTTTATTATTTATACTCTAATATTCGGAACCGTCTAATATTTCAAATGAATTTGTATATGAATCATAAATGACTGATAAATCAACAACATCTTTATTTGTTCTAAATATTTTATTTTTAGATCTATAGTCAACTAATTTACCGCGTAGAGCAACGAGATAGTCGTTGACGCCACGGACGCCTTTGTTTTTGCGTTCAGCTGCGTCACCAATATTTTTGACAAGTTCATCTGTAATTTTAAGATTAATTTTGTAATTATTATAATATTCATCGGCTAGTTCTTCTAATTGTGGTTTTAAAACAATCTGATAGCCATTGCTGGTGAAGTAATCAAATTCAACTACATCAAAACGGTTTGTCAAAGATCTATCACGTTTGACGTATGTTCTTGAAGCAGCCTGGTCTTCTGTAAGGTTTGCCTCCGGTAAGCCCCAACATTCACGTCTTTCGTTTGTGATACATATAAATATTGTTCTTGAGACGTCTATGTACTCATAGTTTACGCCCTTTCTTACTAATAATTTACCTGTATCACGGGCATCACGCAAACGTTCCAAAATAGTATCATCTGGATCGGCTTTGTGCATTTTGTCAATTTCGTCTAGCACTATTATAACTCTATTGTTTAATCTTAATTGTCTAACCAACTCAGAATTTTCGTTAAACAATTGGTCAGCCGGAGACAATTTTTCATGCGAAACATTATTTTCTTTATTTTTTGTATCTTTTTTAGAATCTGAAGACGAACTACCGTTGCTACTTGCAGTAACCGAAGTTGAAGTAATAAACTGCCATGGTTGCATGTCTTTGTAAAATAATGCCTTAGAGAGACATCTTGCAGCGTAAGTTTTACCGATACCAGAATCTCCCATAAAAGTCATAGTGCATGCAGATGTACAGTCTTTACCGGTTCGGTCACTTTCGTTCCACAAATCAGCCATACCGCTCATGATTTCGACCATTTTGTTAATAGCTTTATCTTGGCACATAACACTGGATTTTAAATATTCGCTCATTAACTCTTTTAATTTTACAGGATCTTTTTCTAGACTTAATCTATTATATATAAACCTGCGCCATGCTTTTCTACTAGCACTTTTAATTTTATCCACAGTAGGTCCAGCCATTGAAAATAACGAACGAAACGTACTTGATCCGAAATATGCTACAGCACCTATCGCAACCCACGGAGCTGCCTTAGCCATTTTAGATAAAGTATAGTCCTTATTTCTATCGCCAGAAGCGCTACATAACATTTTTACAATACGGTGCGAATATTGACTAGCGGGTTGATCATAACGATACGGGCGTCCTTTTCCGGAATTCCAAACACTAAAAGTACCAAAACTAGAGTTTATAGTTTCTAAGTATTCTTTGCTATTAGTTAATCCAGATATGCTAGATAGAGAAACATCGTTAAAATAACCATTTTTTTGAAACAAAGCAGTGTGATACACACCTAACAAAGATTCAACAGCTAGTAAATCTTCGTCAGCTGGAACAGGATTCTTAGACGGATCTATATTCATCATAGCCAGTCCTAGCTGTTTAGCCCAGTTTGGTTCTTCCCAATCAGGAGCCATAAAATGGTTTTGAGCAATAAATTTTTGCCACCATTCTTTACCTTTTTCAAAATTATTTTTTGACCATTCTTGTTTAAATTTATTAATATCTACCACATCAAAACCACTATCTTTTAAACCTTTTGAACCTTTTTCAACCAAGCGGTTTAAGCTTTCCAGTTTAGTATTTGTAGCTTCTTTGGAAGACTTCAGAATTTGATTCTCAGATTCTAATTTTAGCTTTTCATCACGACAATAGTATCGAAAATCCCACATAGTGCTCCATGAGTTCCAGTGAAAAATTTTCCCTTGTAAATTTTTAATATTTTTCGCAACATTTTTAACATTTAAAACACCGGTAGGATCCACGTACACATTTGCGCCTTTGCTGCTATCTTTACAAAAATCTGCTAACTTAGCTTTATCTTCTTTATTTCTAATAGCATTTAAACCTGAATACACGTCGTCATTATCTCCATTAGAATAATCACTATGTTCGCTCAATAAGTTGGCAAGTGCAGTAATCTTAGCATTATTATTCTTAATTTTTTCATCTATAGTGGTTAATTTAATTCTTGTAGAGTTTAATAGAGATTCATACCCATTTTTGCAAAAATCATTATTAAAAACTGCTCCTATTACCTCGTCAACTTCCCAAGGATTCGGAACCACATATTTGGAACTAAATAGCCCAGCCTTTGCTGAAGGAGCTGAAAATGGTGTTTCATTTTTTGTAAATAACCCGCCGCCTAAAGACATTAAAGCTAGAGTGGAAGCAGTTATTTTTGTAACCAAATTATTTTTGCCTCCAGCTATTTTTTCTAAATTTTCGTTAAGTATATTCAGCCCAAACTCTTCTGGGAAAGCAGTTGCTAATATTTCTTTTACTGCAGATTCGAATTCTTCTTGCGTAAATTTTAAATCTGAATTTTTTTTACAAAATTCGAACAATTTGTCATTTCTAAGATTTAAAAATTCATCTATTAAATTTTTGTCAAATATAATTTCTTTTATACTATTCCTAGCATTTTCTATACTCATTCTGAGTACCCCCCAAAAAAAAAAAATATGTTTTTAAAGAATTGCAAATATACTAAATATTTATTTATAATAATTCACGACAGATATTATACTAAATTTAAAAATAGTTGTCAATAGATTGAAAATTTATATTTGTAGATCTAATGTTTTGATATTAAATAAATTTGTGAGTTGTATTTAAAAAAATTGTACTTGACAAAAATATTGGTATAAATTAAAATAATTGAAGTATGGTTGTATGGTATAACAGTGGTACTGTGTAACTGTGTTGTTTTTGATTTTTTTGAAATTTATATTTTTGTTGAGGGGGTGTAGTATGCCTACAGTTAACCAGTTAGTACGTAAAGGAAGAAAAAGCCAAGGCAAAAAGGCCAAAGCTCCGGCTTTGTTACGTGGTTGGAACTCGAAAAAGAGAGTAGCTATTGAACAAAATTCTCCACAAAAAAGAGGAGTTTGTACGGCAGTAAAGACCGCAACACCGAAAAAGCCTAACTCAGCGTTGAGAAAAATTGCAAGGGTTAGATTATCAAATGGTCAGGAAGTTACTTCTTATATCCCTGGTATTGGACATAATTTGCAGGAACATAGTGTTGTGTTGATAAGAGGTGGACGTGTTAAAGACTTACCTGGTGTTAGATATCATATTGTCAGAGGTACTTTGGACGCTCAAGGAGTTGCGAAACGTATGCAAGCGAGATCTAAGTATGGTGCTAAGAGGCCAAAACCAGGTGCGGCAAATGCGGGTTCAAATGCAAAAGCCGGCGGAAAAAAGAAGTAAAAAATAAATAAAAAATTAAATTTTTAAATTATACAATGCAAAAATATTATGAGTGTTTTATAGAATATTTTTAAAATTTTTGTGTTGGCAGACGGGATTTAATTTGTTTTCGAGTACCTATGATATCATGTTATTAATTTATAATTAAATTATATTTTTATAAATTTTTAATTTTTTTGTGAAGGAGGGAAGACTATGCCAAGAAGAGGTAATATAGCCAAACGTGATGTGTTACAGGATCCAATTTATAAGTCAAAACTTGTAACAAGATTGATAAATAATATCATGATTGACGGCAAAAAAGGAATAGCTCAAAGAATAGTTTATAAAGCATTTGAGAATATTCGTACGCAAACTGGCAGAGAACCGCTAGAAGTGTTTGAAGAAGCTATGGAAAATATTATGCCTACTTTGGAAGTTAAAGCTAGACGTGTTGGCGGTGCGACTTATCAAGTACCTATTGAAGTTCGTGCTGATAGAAGACAGACATTAGGTCTGAGGTGGCTGACTAAGTAC
>CAYYWE010000033.1:3845-7122 GCA_964475315.1 uncultured Eubacteriales bacterium | reverse complement strand
TAAATAATTAACTCAAAAAGATCTCAGGTATTTCAGCATAAAGTCTTTCTATAATTTCTTTAAAGACTGGTCCAGCGCTTTCGCCACCACCTTTGCTGGCTTCAGAAAGAATGACTATGGAGTACCTGGGGTTTTCGTATGGAAAAAATCCAGCAAACCAAGATTGTTCAATTTTTTTGTTGTTTTCGAAAATTCCGGTCTGAGCGGTAGAAGTTTTCGCAGCACATGTTATGTTGTTCTCGGGTTTGCCACGAGAACTTGTACCGTATTCTATGGAAGCTTTCATAAACAGTTTCAAATTGTTTGTAATTTCCGGAGATAACACACACTGTTTGCTGTTTAAGTCAGAATTATTTATTGTAGTATCAGGAACAATTTTCATATTTTTGTTAACTAAATATTTTATTAATTTTGGCTTTGTGTAAATTCCGCCAGAAGCTATAGCGTTTATAAAAGCGGAAATTTGTATAGGAGTAACTAAAAGAGCACCTTGACCAAAAGAAAAATTAGCAAGAGTTTTAAAATTTTCAAGACTTTCATAAGATGGTAATTTTCCAGCTTGAGAAAATATATCACTTGCTAATATAAACTCTGAGCCAAAACCCAATTTTTTGCACATATTTAATAAATTTTCTCGAGTTACTACTTTTTTGATCAGTTCTACAAAATAACCATTACATGAATAAGCAACAGCTTTTTCCATGTTTATATTTTCATGTTTTTTTGAGTTGAAGCATCTGAATTTGGCATCTTCAATTTGATTTATTCCCGTACAATTATACCAAAAATTTGTATTATGAATATTTTTTTCTAGTGCAACTGCTGACGTAATTAATTTAAAAATTGATCCTAAATTAAACGGACACAAACACCTATTTAATAACGGAGAATTTTTATTATTTAAATAACTCGATATATCACCCGGGAAAAAAGACGGTAGACTTACTGAAGCACGTATTTCGCAGTTTGGGACTTCGGTTATTATTACAGCACCACGAGAAATATATTTGTTGGCAGTTTCTTCAGCTATAGCTTGTATTCTAGTGTCTAAATTTAAAACTACGCCCTGTGACACACAATAAGACTGATCTTGAACAATATTTTCACGACCCGGTAATAATTTTCCGGAAGCGTCTATATCATATTTAACAGAAATATTATTGTTTTTATCACTTTCAGACAAAAAATTGTCATAAGACTTTTCAATTCCGTAAACGCCTTTCTTATCACCAGACAAATAGCCAATAATGTGCGGAGCTAACACTACACCTGAGTATCTTACGGGAACTTCAAATATTTTTACATATTTACATAAATTTATATTCTCGGGTATATGTGTAATTTGTATTATAAATGGAGTCTTATTTGAACATTTTTTATATAATTCTTCTTTTTGTGACTCTAAAACTACTGGAGTCAAAATATTAAGCGATTCTAAACTCGGTATTACAGCAGCAATTAATTTTTTTTTATTGTTCACCATAGGAACATTTCGGCAATCATAAATAGTGCCCCTGATGTCTGAAATTTTTAATTTGTAAGACTGTTGATTACTCGCTGCCTGACTTAACATATTTTTACTCGAAATAGAATCTAAAATAAAAAATAAAAAACAAAATCCTGACATTAATATTCCAAAAAACACCAAAGCTCTTTTATATATATTATACATATTACATAAATCAACTCCGTTTTATATATTTTTTATATAACTTTTATATAAATCAAAATATATAAAACTAGTATTACCTGTAATTATATTTATAATACTATAAAATAATATTTAAAATTTATTTAATATTATTAACCAAGTTTATAAAATCTCGGCCACGTTCTTCAAAATTTTTGTACAATCCATAACTTGCACATGCCGGAGACAAAACAACAACATAATTATTTTTATATATACTATCAATATTTTCTAAATATTTTTGCGTTTCAAAAATAGCTTCTTTCATATTATTTACAATATTTATTTTTAACAAATTATTATATTTTAGTATATTATCATAAATTTTTTGTGCAGAATCTCCCATTAATATCAAATACGAAACTTTTTTAATAATTTCTTGCGCGAGATTATCAAATAGAATTTTTTTGTCATAACCACCACAAATTAAAATTATTTTTTTGCTATTAAAAACAGACAACGAACCATTTATAGTTCTGCTAGGAGTTGTAGCAATAGAGTCATTATAATAACACACACCGTCTATATTTCTTACAAATTCAATTCTGTGTTTAACACCAGAAAATTCTCGTGCAACTTGTTTTATATTATTAACATTTACCAGTTTTTTCACAGCTCCAATACTTGCTAAATAGTTTTCAACATTATGTACACCTGGTATTTTAATATTATTAATATTTAAAATTAACTCATGTTTATTATTTTCTGTATAAATTATATTTTTGTTATCATCTATCCAAACCCAAGTTCCAGGTATTCTCTTATTTTTAAATTTGTCTATAATATTTAATTTTGAACTAAAAAATACGGTATTTCCTCTTATATTTTGTTCAAAATTCCTGGTTTCATAATTATCATAATTAAGTACAGCACGTGAAAAACAATCCTGATGCAAAACAATTTGCTTCTTAGAATATACATATTCTTCCATATTTTTGTGCACATCAAGGTGATTCGGTGAAATATTAGTCACTACGGCAATATCTGGACTTTTCGTTATAGACATTAACTGAAAACTTGACAACTCTAAAACAACTATATCTTGTTCATTAATTTTGTCTATAATACTCAATAAAGAGTTGCCAATATTGCCTCCTGTGTGTACAATTTTACCATTTTTTTTCAAAATTTCCGAAATAATACTAGTCGTTGTAGTCTTTCCGTCGCTACCAGTCACGCCTATAATTACACATGGGCATAATTCAAAAAAAATTTCCATCTCAGACGTAACGACACAATTTTTTTGTCTCATATGAACAATTTTATCATCATAAAAACTTATCCCTGGAGTCCTGATTACAATATCAAAATTTTCGTCCCAAACACGTTCATCACCAATTCTGAATTTAACATATTTATTAAGTTTTAAATTTTCAAAACTTAAAACATTTTTTTTGTCATAAATATCTACAAAAATTTTATTACTTATCAATAAATTTATAACAGTAATATTACTTCTGCCTAAACCACAAATTAAAATTTTCTTATTTTCAAATTTTTTTAAAAATTTTTGCAACATATATATTTTGGCTCCCAAAAATAAATTTACTACATTTTATTATATGGCAAATACAAAAATATAAAAAA
>CAYYWE010000033.1:0-3745 GCA_964475315.1 uncultured Eubacteriales bacterium | reverse complement strand
AGGAACATTTTTAGTATATAATACACAAAAATATTTGTCAATACGTTTTTGTATAAAATTATTAAATATTTTTGTTAAAATTTGTTTTGATATACGGAAAATCTATTTTAAAACCAAAACTTAGAGTTTAAATATTACAAAATATAATAAATAATATAAATTTTAAATCATAGATTTATTTGTTTATTTTGCCTATAAACTTCATACATAATAATCCCAGCAGCCACAGAAGCATTAAGAGAATTAGTTTTGCCATTAACTGGAATAGATAAAATATAATCACAGTTATTTCTAATTTTGTTGCTTATACCATGGCCTTCAGAGCTAATCACTAATCCAATCGAGACATTTTTTAAATCTTGTGAGTACAAATTTTCACCGTTCATGTCAGAACCGTAAATCCAAAGACCATTTTTTTTCAAAGTTTCAATAGACATACAAATATTACTAACTCTAGAAATTAATACATGCTCAAGAGCACCAGCAGAAGATTTTTCGACACTAAAGTTCAAACCTACGGCGTGTCTCTTAGGAATAATTATACCGTGAGCTCCGACGCATTCAGCTGTTCTGATAATTGCACCCAGATTATGTGGATCTTCAATGTTTTCGCATATTATTACAAATGGACGTTGATTTTTAGATTTTGCAAGATTCAAAATATCCTCAATAGAACAGTAAAACTTAGCGCCTACAAACGCAATGATCCCCTGATGATTAGCATTGTTCGATAGCCTATCAAGAGTTTTTTTATTACTGTACTTAATTACAATATTTTTTTCTTTAATTTTAGATAAAATTATTTTCAAAGAGCCAGAAATATTAATATTATTCAAAATTAACACACTATCAATAACTCTATCAGATTTAAGCGCTTCTAAAACTGGATTCCTTCCAATTATAATATTTTTGTTAATATTATCTTCGTACAAATCATATTCTCCTAAAAATATTATAAATTAAATATTTATTTCTTGTTTTTATTTTTATAACATGTATCAGAAAAGTTACAGCCTGTACATTTTGAACAACTAGTATTACCAGATTTTTTATTTAATTTATTTTTTTTAATTTTTAATATAATTATAACTAAAATCACAAATATAATTATACTTAAAACTAAAATATCAATAAAGTTTATAACAATACACCTCTAAAAAAACAATATCAATAATTGATACACCAGTGCAGAAATAATATAAGCTATAGAAATTTGGTAAAAAATAGACAAAAGTGCATACTTTTTATTTGTAAACTCTCTATAAATCGCTGATACTGCTGCTACGCATGGTGTATACAAAAGAGCAAAAATCAAAAAAGAAATAGAGCTATATATATTAAAGTCTTGTAAAATTAAATCTGTAATATTTTCGCTCTGGCTAAAATACAACACCGAAAGCGTGCTCACTATAGACTCTTTTGCGAGAAGTCCAGTTAGCAGCGAAACACACGCCTTCCAGTTTCCAAAACCACATATATTAAATACAGGTGCTATTATGTTTCCAATTTTTGCTAATATACTTTCAGAATTGTCTGAAACAAATTTAAAATCCACACTAAAAGATTGTAAAAACCAGATCACAATATTGGACACTAATATCACAGTTCCGGCACGTTCCACAAAATCTTTGGCTTTATCCCATACATTTAGTCTAATATTTTTTAAAGATGGTATTTTGTAATCTGGCAATTCTAATATAAACGGAGATTCTTCGCCTTGAAACACACTATCTTTAAATATGTAAGAAGTCAAAATCCCACACAATATGCCTATTATGTATAATAAAAATATAACTACAATTTTATGTTTTCCAAAAAATATTGAAGTAAACATCAGATATACTGGCATTTTTGCACTGCACGACATGAACGGAAGTAAAAAAATTGCTAAATTTCGGTCTTTTTTGTTTTCAAGAATTTTTGTGCTCATGACTGCTGGTACCGTACACCCGAATCCCATTATAAACGGTACAAACGCCTTCCCAGATAATCCCATTTTTCGCATTAATTTGTCCATTATAAACGTAACTCGAGCCATATATCCGCAATCTTCCAGCAACGACAACATGCTAAACAACAATATAACTTGTGGCAAAAACGAAATTACCGAGCCAACTCCACCAATCACTGCGTCTAACATCAAGCTTTTGCTCCACTGTGATGCTCCTGCATAACTTAAAACTCTCCCTATTAAATTTCTTGTGTAATTATTTATAAAACCTTCACAAAATTCTTTTAATATTACGCCAAAAGAGCCAAAAGTTATATAAAAAATTAACAAAAAAATTAACAAAAAACACAATATACCAGTATATTTCCCAGTTAATATATAATCTATTTTTTGAGATATTAAACTTGAATCAAAAACGCTTTTATTATTAACACTTTTTGTACACTTTTTACATAATTCATGTATGTACCTATATCTTTCGTCAGGAATAATAATGTCTTCTTGTTTGTTATAATTCTGGCTTATCTTTTTACGAATTTCACTTATTTTGTCAATTTGTTCTCTGCTCAAATTACTTTCTTTTATTATTAGACTATCATTTTCAAAAATTTTTACAGTTTTAAATCTACTATTTAACATATACTTTTGGCTCGGATTTATAATTTTAGAAATATTTTCTAAAGAATTTTCTATATCTTCTGAATATAAATTATTATTATATCTATTTTTTTTTGTACTTTTCAACGAATTCGTCAAAGTTTTCAACAATTCAGCTATACCTGTATTTTTTCCAGCAGAAATACATACCACTGGAACACCCAAATTTTTTTCTAACTCCTTAATATCTATAATTCTGTTCTTGTTTTTTAGTAAATCTACCATATTTAAAACTAAAATTACCCTGCAATCTAACTCCAATAATTGTGTAGTTAGATACAAATTTCGTTCTAAATTCGTAGAATCTAGTATATTTATCACAAAATCCGGGCATTCGTTCATAACATAATTTCTCGTCACAACTTCCTCAGGTGAGTATGGCAATAAAGAGTAAACACCCGGCAAATCTACAATAGTTACATTTTTGTCAATATTTTTTATACGTCCTTCCTTATGCTCAACAGTAACTCCAGGCCAATTTCCAACATACTGGTAGCTCCCAGTTAATAAATTAAACAATGTGCTCTTACCACTGTTCGGATTTCCGACCAAAGCAATTTTATAGCTTTTATTTTTAGTTAAATCTTCCGGGATTAAACTAGTAACTCTTGTTTTTTTGTTCAAATCATACTTAAAACTATTCGCATTTTCATTGTTATCAAAAATTTTTATTCTTTTGGCTTCGTTTTTTCGTATAATTAAATTATAATTATTCACTCTTATTTGTACCGGATCACCCATAGGCGCATATTTTATAATTTTAATCTTCGCGCCCACAGTTATTCCCATATCTATCATTCTGCGTCTAAGAGCGCCGACGCTTTCCAGGCTCTTTACAGTACCTTCTTCACCCGGCAACAAATCTTCAAGACTTCTCATTTTTTCAGAAAACACATCCCTTTTATTCAACTTTAAAAACATGTATGCTCCTATTATACTCCAAAATATCAAAAAGTAAACTGAATATTAATTATATTAAAAATTTGAATTTTGCACATAATTTATACTTTAATTTAAACTAGAATAGATCTCTTGCAAAATCAAATATTTATAGTATAGTAGTGAAATAAAATAAAAAAACTATGGACCTGAAAAAATTCGCAGGATAACAGGAATAAAAATCAAAACATATAAAAA
>CAYYWE010000032.1:0-7249 GCA_964475315.1 uncultured Eubacteriales bacterium | reverse complement strand
AGTTACGCCTTCAATCATGTTAAATATCAAAGACCGAGTCAAACCGTGAAGAGCTCTATTTTGTTTTAAATCATTAGGCCTCGAAACACTAATAATATTATCTTCAATATTAATTTTCATCTTAGAATTCATTTGTTGCGCTAATACACCTTTTGGGCCCTTAACAGTAACTAAATTATTATTTAAATTCACTTCTACACCACTAGGTATATTAATAACTTTACGTCCAATTCTAGACATAATTTAATATCCTCCTTTCTATAATTTATTTTTTTACCAAACAAAAGCCAATACTTCGCCGCCAACATTCTCTTTTCTCGCTCTTCTATCAGTCATAATACCTCTAGAAGTCGAAATTAAAGCTATTCCTAGACCTTTCATTACTCTTGGCATGTTTTCTACATTACTATATATTCTTAGTCCCGGCTTTGAAACCCTTTTTAAACCTTTTATCACAGAACTTTTGTCTTCAGTATATTTCAAAAATACTTTTATTACGCCTTGTTTTCCATCTTCAAGAACCATAAATTTTTTAATATAGCCTTCATCAAATAATATCTGTACTATAGCTGTTTTTATTCTTGACGCTGGAATCTCGACTACATCATGTTTTGCAGCACTAGCATTACGTATTCTCGTTAATAAATCTGCTATTGTATCTGTTACCTGCATTAATCAACTTACCTCCTTTTGGAATTTTTTGGTTTTTACCAACTTGCTTTTCTTACGCCCGGTATCTCGCCTCTATAAGCAAGCATTCTAAAACAAATACGACATACACCGAATTTACGGAGATATGCATGTGGCCTACCACATATTTTGCATCTAGAATATCCCCGAGTTGAAAATTTTTGTTTTCTTTTTTGTTTATATATTAAAGATTTTTTAGCCACAATATCCCTCCTTATTTTTTTGCAAACGGTGCACCCAAAAACCTTAACAATTCACGTGCCTCTTCATCAGTATTAGCAGTCGTCGAAATAGAAATATCCATACCTCTGACACTTTCTATTTTATCATATTCTATTTCGGGAAATATCAACTGTTCTTTAACTCCCATATTATAATTCCCGCGGCCATCAAAAGACTTTGAATTTATTCCTCTAAAGTCTCTCACCCTAGGTAAAGCTAAATTAAACAATCTGTCTAAAAATTCATACATTCTGTCACTTCTTAATGTAACTTTTACACCAATTTTCATGCCCTCACGTACTTTAAAATTCGCAACAGATTTCTTAGCTGTACAAACTACAGGCTTCTGACCAGTAACAACACTCAAATCTTGAATTATAGAATTAATAACTTTTGAGTTATCACGCGCTTCTCCAGCACCTACATTAATTACTACCTTTTCTAACTTTGGCACTTGCATAATATTTTTATAACCAAATTTATCAGTCATCAATTTTATTACATTATTCTGATAAATTTCTTTTAATCTTGTCATTAAATAAATTCCTCCTTTCGCGATAAAAATTTAATTATATTACTTCACTGCATTTTTTGCAGCAACGTTTTTTAGTACCATCTTCTAAAAATTTGTGCCCAATACGAGTTTTTTTGTTACATTTTGGACATACTAACTGTACTTTACATGCATAAAGTGCACTTTCGGCTTTAATTATACCGCCTTCTTGTCCGGATCTACTTGGCTTAACATGCTTCGAAACTATATTAACACCTTCGACTATTAACTTATTTTCTTTCGGACTTACAGCTATAATTTTACCCTGTTTTCCACGATCTTTTCCGCTCAAAACTTGAACTTTGTCGCCAGTTTTTAAACCTAATTTATTATTTTTGCAAATCTTTTTTGATCTTTTTTTAAACACGTACCAATACACCTCCTAATAACTTGCATACTTATTTATAAAATTATAGTACTTCTGGGGCCAAACTTGATATCTTTAGATATCCCTTATCACGAATCTCACGTGCTACCGGCCCAAAAATGCGAGTTCCCTTTGGAGTTTTATCATCTTTAACTATAACAGCAGAATTTTCATCAAAACCAATATACGAACCATCTTGTCTACGAACTTTTGCTTTTGTACGCACTACTACTGCTTTTACTACGTCACCTTTTTTTACAACGCCGCCGGGTGTTGCTTTTTTGACAGAAGCAACTATTACATCTCCAACATGGGCATATTTTCTACGTGTTCCGCCCAACACTTTAAAACACATTATCTCTTTAGCGCCTGTATTATCAGCTATTTTTAATCTAGTCTGAGGTTGTATCAATGCAAATTTCCCCCTAACTTATTTTACATTTATATTTATTTAAATCACTAAACTACTTGGCTCTTTCAACTATTTTTACTAGTCTCCAGTTTTTTTGCTTCGACAACGGTCTCGTCTCCATAATCTGAACACGGTCACCTATTTTACACTCGTTATTTTCGTCATGAGCTTTAAATTTTTTTGTACGCTTCATAACTTTTTTATATAACTCATGTTTAACACTGTCTTTAACTGCAACTACTATAGTCTTATTCATTTTATCACTAACAACATGGCCAACTTTGACTTTTCTCATGTTTCTTTCTAGCAAAATCATTCATCCTCCTTTCGTATTTCTTACACTAAAGCTTTTTCGCTCGATTTTTTTTCCAGACTATCAATCTCTTTCATACGTAAAAACGTCTGTGCTCTTGCGATTTCTCTTTTTACAAATCTAATACGCATAGGATTCTCAAGTTGATTTACGGCAAGTTGAAATCTTAAATTAAAAAGTTCAGACTTTAAATCTTTAATTTTTAATATTAATTCTTCAGTACTCAAGTTTTTAATTTCTGAAGTCTTTTTCATTTAACTTCACCGCCTACGTTACTTATTTCTTCTCGATTATTAATATTATTAATTAATTTGTTCTGTTCCAAAATTTGATCTTGTTTTTTAATAAACTTACACGGGATCGGCAATTTCATAGCGGCCAATCTCATAGCTTCACGTGCAGTTGCTTCCGGAACATCACCTATCTCGAACATCACTCTACCAGGCTTTACTACCGCTACCCAAAACTCAGGTGAACCTTTTCCTTTACCCATACGTGTTTCTGCAGGTTTTTTAGTAATAGGCTTATCAGGAAATATTTTTATCCAAACTTTACCAGCTCTTTTGCAAAATCTCGTCATCGCAATACGTGCCGCTTCAATTTGATTTGAAGTTATCCACGCTGGCTCAAGTGCTTGTAAACCAAAATCCCCATAAGATACCTGACTACCCCTTATAGCGCGACCTTTCATACGTCCTCTATGCATTTTTCTATACTTAGTTCTCTTTGGCAATAGCATTTGTCACGCCTCCTTTAGCATCAGAAATTAGATCCTGCTTTGCTGAACCCGTAAACACTTCACCTTTATAAATCCACACTTTTACACCTATAATTCCATAAGTCGTTGCAGCTTCCGCAAAACCATAATCTATATCTGCTCTTATAGTCTGTAACGGTATTGTTCCCTCATGATAATGCTCTGTACGGGCAATTTCCGCGCCTCCGAGTCTTCCCGAAACCTGGGTCTTTATACCTTTTGCTCCAGATTTCATCGCACGACTCATGGCTTGTTTTAATGCACGTCTAAAAGAAACTCTTTTCTCCAATTGTATAGCTATATTTTCCGCTACTAACTTTGCATTAGTATCTGTGTTTTTGACCTCTACTATATTTATAACTACAGGTTTACTTGTGATACTTTTACAGAATTTCTTTAACTTATCTATTTCTGTACCGCCTTTTCCGATCACTACTCCTGGCTTTGCACAGTGTATATGAAGACGAATTCTGTGACTATCTCTCTCTATTTCAATTTTTGAAACCCCTGCTGTTTTGAGCTTTTTCATTAAAATTTTACGTATATTAAAATCTTCAACAATCGCATTAGCAAAATCTTTTTTCTTTACTATCCAACGTGAATCCCAATTTTTAATTACTCCCACTCTAAAACCGCTCGGATGTACTTTCTGCCCCATAGTTAGCCTCCTTTATATAAATATTAAAATAAATTATAACTTAAAATCAATCTTTCTCTTTTACAGCTATTGTAACGTGAGAACTTCTTTTTTTAATTCTATACGCTCTGCCCTTTGACATCGGCCTTATTCTCTTTAAAATCGGGCCCGGACACGCAAAACATTCAGAAACATATAACTTCGTAACATCCATTTGATTATTATTCACAGCATTAGAAACAGCTGACTGTAATAACTTTACCAAATATTCACACGCAGATTTTGGTGTGTTTTTTAACACTGCCATTGCATAATCTACTGGTTTGTTTCTAATTAAATCTAAAACTATAGAAACTTTTCTTGGCGAAATACGTGCATATTTTAAATACGCCTTTGCTTCCATTTCTATTTTACAACTCCTTCCGCAAATTTATTTCTCTTATTTTTTGCTTGTTGTTTTCGAACCTGCGTGACCTTTAAAAGTCCTAGTTGGAGCAAACTCGCCCAATTTATGTCCTACCATATCTTCAGTTACATACACTGGTATGTGTTTACGACCATCATGAACTCCAAAAGTATGACCAACAAATTCCGGAAAAATAGTAGACGCTCTACTCCAAGTTTTTAATACTTTTTTCTCTCCAGATTTATTTAGCTCTTGCACTCTTTTAAATAAAGCCGGTTGCACAAATGGCGCTTTTTTCAGACTTCTACTCACAGCACTAATACCCCTTTCTATTTATATTTTTTAATAAATAATTTATATATTAAAATTATTTACTGTTTCTGCGTTTTACTATATATTTATTGGAACTCTTTTTCTTATTTCTAGTCTTATAGCCAAGCGCCGGTTTGCCCCATGGCGTCACAGGTCCAGGTCTACCGATCGGAGATTTACCTTCACCACCACCGTGCGGATGATCACATGGATTCATTACAGAACCGCGTACAGTCGGTCTCCAACCCATATGTCTCTTACGCCCAGCTTTACCTATTTTCACATTCTCATGTTCGATATTCCCTACTTGCCCTATCGAAGCCATACATTCTACAGGTACATTTCTTAGTTCTCCAGATGGCAATCTTAAAAGAGCCATTTTACCTTCTTTTGCCATCAATTGAGCCATAATCCCCGCTGAACGCGCAATTTGTGCACCTTTACCAGGGTACAATTCGACATTATGAATAAAAGTACCAACAGGAATATCTTTAAGTGCCAATGCATTACCCAGTTTAATATCAGAACTCTCGCCAGAAATTATTTCTTGTCCAATTTCCAGCCCTTGTGGAGCTATAATATATCTTTTTTCACCATCAGCATACTGAACCAAAGCAATATGCGAAGACCTATTCGGATCATACTCAAGTGTCAAAACTTTGCCCGGTACCCCAAATTTACGTCTTTTAAAATCTATAATACGATATTTTCTTCTGTTCCCGCCACCTCTATGACGTACAGTAATTCGACCATAACTATTGCGCCCCGATTTTTTATTTAAAGAACACAATAATTTCTTTTCCGGCTCTACTTTCGACAATTGCGAATAATCTATGACCGACATATTTCTTCTTGACGCAGTAGTCGGTTTATAATTTTTAATTGCCAATTTTTTCACACTCCTCAATAAATTTAAGCTTTGCGGAAGCTGACTTCTTCCATACTGTGCTTTTTTATATTTTTTTATTATTTAATTATAATTATTAAATAATATTATCAAAAAATTCTATGCCCTTACTATCAGGTCTTAACGTAACATATGCTTTTTTCCACGCAGCCGTATACCCGGAATACTTTCCTTTTCTACGATATTTCCCACGTACATTAACTGTGTTTACTTTTAAAACTTTCACATTAAATATTTCTTCAACAGCTTTAGAAATTTCGACTTTACCTGAATTTTTGTTAACTTCAAAAGTATATTTTTTTTCAGGCATACCTTTCATAGTTTTTTCAGTAACAATCGGGCGTATAATTATATCATGAGCTAACATATTATGCGTACACCTCCTCGATTTTACTGACCGCATTTTTAAGTATAATTAAATTCTTCGCATCAAGAATGTCATATACATTCAAATTATTAATTTGAGAAGTTTTTACACCAGGAATATTTCTCGAAGATCTAATAATCATATTATTTAAATCTGGTAAAACCATGAGAGATTTTCCATCAGCGCCAATATTATCTAACATGTTTTTAATAATACGAGTCTTATATTCATTAATTTCAATATTATTTAAAACTATAATATTATTACTCAAAAACTTACTCGAAAAAGCTGATTTTAAAGCTAATCTTTTGACTTTTTTATTAAGTACATAACTATAATTTCTTGGTTTTGGCGCAAAAACTATTCCACCATGTCTCCATTGTGGCGCACGTATAGACCCTTGACGAGCATGACCAGTACCTTTTTGTCTCCACGGCTTTTTACCACCACCAGAAACTTCAGCACGTGTCAAAGCACTTTGCGTACCTTGTCTTCTGTTTGCTAAATAATTCACTACTACATCGTGCATAACATCTTGATTTGGTTCTATACCAAATATACTATCCGGCAGATTAATTTTTTCTAATTCTTTACCTTGCATATCTAAAACTGCTATTTTAGGCATTTATTTTTTCCTCCTTTCGTGATTTTATTAATTTTTAACTTTAATTTTAACGCTATCACGTATCAAAACTACGCCACCTTTTGGGCCCGGCACAGCACCTCTGACAGCTATTAAATTATTTTCAACGTCTATTTTTACTACTCTTAAATTTTGTACAGTAACTCTTTCAGCACCTAAATGTCCGGACATTTTCTTGCCCTTAAATACTCTAGACGGATCTGAACATGCGCCAATAGATCCACCTTTTCTTACAGTTGGGCCAGTACCATGAGTCTCTTTTAGACGACCAAAATTCCAACGTTTGATTACACCAGCCCAGCCTTTACCTTTGCTAGTTCCAACAACGTCAATTTGTTCGCCTTCCGCAAAAACACCAGCTTTTATAACATCACCAGTGTTATAATTACTAATATCTTCAAGTCTACATTCTTTAATAGTACGCTTCGGAGCAACATCAAACTTGTCAAAATGGCCCTTCATAGGCTTATTAACAAGCTTTGGCCTTATATCCCCGAAACCAATCTGAATAGCATTGTACCCATCAGATTCTACAGTTTTTTTCTGCATAACAATACAAGGGCCTGCTTCAATCACAGTAACCGGAACGACTCTGCCATTTTCATCAAAAATTTGAGTCATTCCAATTTTTTTACCCATAATCGCTTTTTTCATAATTTTCTT